>JAGHTS010000084.1 GCA_018065225.1 Candidatus Phascolarctobacterium caballi | reverse complement strand
ACCTAAAAAAAAGGAATTAACATTGCCCAAAAACCAATAACTGGAAAAACTGCCACACCAATTATGAGCGGTATTTATATATCCGCAAATAATAATGAATTGATTTTACGTGGCAGTGATTTGAATATTTCTATTGAAACTAAAATTCCTGTTAAAGTTGAGGAAAAAGGCGAAGTGCTGATTAATGCAAAAATAATTTCTGATTTGATTGGTAAGTTGTCAGGAGAAGTTTCAGTTTATGAAGAAGGACAGGAAGTATTTTTCAAATATGGTGAAAATAATATTTCCAACACTCCCAAAATGAATGTGGATGATTATCCCGCGTTTCCTAATTTGGAAATAAAAAATAAAATTGAATTAACCGATAATTCTTTTGAAAATTTAGTGTATATGACAGAATTTTCCTGTGCAACAGATGATACAAGACCATTATTTACAGGTATTCTTTTAGAAGTAAAAGATGGAAAAATTACTTTTGTAGGAACAAATACACACAGATTGGCAATTAAATCTATGAATATTCAAAATGAAGATTTGTCTTGTATTATTCCTTCTAAAGTATTGAATGAAATCAGGAATATTGCTTTAAGTTATAGTGACCCGCAAAGTGTAACAATAGGTTTGCTTTATAATCAAGTACTGTTAAGTGTTGCTGATACAAAAATAGTAACCAGATTGCTTGATGGCAGATTCCCTGACTACCGCAGGGTAATTCCTCAAACATTTACATTAAATGCAAAAGTAAACAGACAGGATTTAATGACTATATTAGACCGTGTTGTTATTTTCTCAAGGACTAATGACCATAGTACAGTACGTATGAATTTTGCTGACAACAAATTACAAATTGTTGCCAGTGGAGTGGATGTTGGTTCTGCAAAAGAGGAAATTCCCTGTGAAATGGATGGAAACGAATTAAAAATTGCATTCAATGCTGCATATATAATTGATGTGTTAAAACATACTAATGAGGAAAAAATTACTTTTAAATTAAATTCTGCATTGACACCTGCAATGATAGATATAGGGGATAATGATTACAGTTATGTAATTACACCAATTCGTGTTTTATGAAAATAAAAAAAATTCAAGGGTTAAATTTTAGAAATTATTTCTCACTTAATCTTGATATAGAAAAAGATATTAATGTTTTTTTTGGAAAAAATGCACAAGGAAAAACAAATATTCTTGAAAGTATATTTTATGGGGCGTTGGGGTTAAGTTACCGTACATCACAAGAAGAAAATTTGATTACATTTAATAATAATCAAATGATGGTGTACATTGAGTTTACAAATAATCAAGATAATCATAATGTCCGTATCAAAAAATATTTTGATAACCAAAGAATGGTTAAAGAAATAAATTTGGACGGAAAAAAAATTTCTTTAAAAGATTATTATGGGTTTTTGAATGTAGTAATTTTTTCTCCCGAAGATTTGCAGTTTGTCAAAGGTGAACCGGCATTGCGGCGACGCTTTTTGGATATGCAAATTTCCCAAACAAATAAAAAATATCTTGAAACATTAACTCAATATAACAAAGTATTAAAACAACGCAACAGTTTGTTAAAACAAATAAGGGAAAAAGAAACACAGGAAAATGTATTAGATACTTGGGATGAAAAATATATTCAGTTGGCAACAGAAATTTATCTGTTAAGACAGCCGGCAATAAAAAAATTACAGGAAATTGCCAATAAGATTTATCAAAATATTTCTTCCGGTGAAACTTTACAAATAAATTATATTTTAAAAGATATTCGTGAAAAAATAATTGATAATGTAGAAAATTACAGTCAGTTTCTTGCTGAAAAAATATCAGCGTACAGAAATATAGATATAATTCGCGGGGTTACAAGTATTGGCCCGCATCACGATGATTTGTTATTGGCAGTAAATGAAAAACTTTTAAAAGATTTTGGCAGTCAGGGACAACAACGTACCGTTGCTTTGGCATTAAAATTATCCCAGTTGGAATATATCAGGCAAGAAATAAATGAATATCCAATATTACTATTAGACGATGTAATGAGTGAATTGGACGAAAGCAGACGCAGCCAACTCTTGCAGTTTATTGATAAAAAAGTGCAAACTTTTATAACTGTAAATGACAAGGAACTAATACCGGATTTACAGGATACTGCATATTACAGAATTGAAAATGGAACAATCAACAAAATTTGAAAGTTTTAAAGACACCTTTGATAAATTAATCGGTGGCAATAATACAATTTTACATCAACAATTTTTATTGTATAAAATTGGTAAAGCGTGGCAGGACATTGCCGGAAAATTAGCAGAACATTGCTTGCCATTAAGAATTGACAAATCACGGTTAATTATTGCAACAGACAATGCGCCTTTGGCAAATCAGTTGTTTATGGTTAAACGGGATTTGTTAAAAAAAGTCAATACTTTTTTAGAAGGTAAATATGTCTTTTTAGATATGAGTTTTGTCAGTGGGGTAAGTTTAAAAAAATTCACAACAGATACTATCCCCCAAGATGAAAGTCAGGAAAAAGTTGAGTTTATAAATTGTCCCCAATGTGGCGCCTTAATGGATTCCCGATTAACAAAATGTTTTAATTGTTTGCGGGAAGAAAAATTAAATGCTGAAGAACAGTTACAAAAAGAATTGATTAACGCGCCGTGGCTTACTTTTGAAGATATTAAAATTCCTCAAATTGACAAACTTGTTTTTGAGAGAATTTATAATAGTATTGCAGGTCTTTATTTTGAAAGAGTGCGTACCGGTTCTGCAACGGAAATGGACAAATTACAGGCAGTACTCTTTTATACAAAAAAGAAACCCGCAGAAATTTCTCAGGCATTAAGTGAATTAACGCTTGCAATATTAACAAATGATGAAAGGATTAAGGAGTAAAAAGAATGGCACAAAAAAATAATTACACAGCCGAAAACATTAAAGCATTGGAAGGACTTGAAGCAGTAAGAATGCGTCCTGCCATGTATATTGGCAATACCAGTGAGATGGGTTTGCATCACTTGGTTTATGAAGTTGTTGACAACAGTATTGATGAGGCATTGGCAGGATATTGTACACATATTGATGTGACAATTGAAAAAGACAACAGCATTACTGTTAAAGATAACGGGCGTGGTATTCCTGTTGACATAATGAAAAAAGAAGGGAAACCGGCAGTAGAAGTTATTATGACAGTATTGCACGCCGGCGGTAAATTTGGTGACGGCGGTTATAAAGTTTCCGGCGGTTTGCACGGTGTAGGTGTTACCTGCGTCAATGCTTTGTCAGACCATTTGGAAGTGGAAGTTTCCCGTGACGGAAAAATTTGGGGTATTGAATTTGAACGTGGCAAAACCGTAAAACCTTTGTATGAAAAAGGTAAGGCAGGAAAAGAAACAGGCACTACAGTACATTTTCATCCCGACCCGAAAATTTTTAAAGACGAAGATTTTCATGACGGGGAAGCACGTATTTATAAATTTGAAACATTGCGTGGCAGGATGCGTGAACTGGCATTCTTGAATAAAGGGGTTACGATTATTCTTAAAGATTTGCGTGATGGTAAAGAAGCAGAAGAAACTTTTCATTATGCAGGCGGTATTGTGGAATATGTACAATATCTTGACAAAGACAAAGAACAATTACATCCCAACCCAATTTATATTGACGGCATAAAAGATGATATTATCGTGGAAGTGGCAATGCAATATTGCGAAACTTATCACGAAGTAGTCAGCGGTTATGCCAACAACATTAACACCCACGAAGGCGGTACCCATTTGACAGGGTTGCGCCGGGCTTTGACCAGTACCATTAACAAATATGCCCGTGATGTAAAAATGTTAAAAGACAAAGACGAAAATTTAACCGGTGATGATGTCCGTGAGGGACTGACAGCAGTTATTTCCATTAAAATTCCTAATCCGCAATTTGAGGGACAAACCAAAACCAAGTTAAACAACAGCGAAGTAGATTCTTTGGTAGCAACCATTGTCAGTGACAAACTGGCAGAGTTTATGAGTGAAAACCCCAGTGTTGCCAAAAAGATAGTTGATAAGGCAATCCGTAGCGCACAAGTGCGTGAGGCAGTAAGAAAAGCCAAAAAATTGGCACGTGACCGTAAAGGTGTTTTGGAAAGCGGCGGCTTGCCCGGTAAGTTGGCAGATTGCCAAAGTAAAGATGTGGAAGAAACAGAAATTTATTTGGTCGAGGGTGATTCCGCAGGCGGTTCCGCAAAGCAGGGACGTGACCGTAAGTTCCAAGCCATATTGCCTTTGCGTGGCAAGATTTTGAACGTAGAAAAAGCACGCCTTGACCGTATGCTTAATTCCGAAGAAATAAAAAATATGATTACCGCTTTTGGTTGCGGCATTTCCGATGAATTTAATATTGAAAAATTGCGTTATGGCAAAATCATTATTATGACGGATGCCGATGTGGATGGAGCGCATATCCGTACATTAATGCTGACTTTCTTCTATCGCTATATGCCCCAACTTATTGAAGAAGGACATGTCTTTATTGCCCAGCCACCATTATTCTTGGTGAAGAAAGGGCAGAAACATTATTATGCATATAGTGACGATGAATTGAAAAAGACACTTGATGACGTGGGCCGTGACAGTAATCCTGTGGTACAACGTTACAAAGGTCTGGGCGAAATGGATCCGGAGCAACTTTGGGAAACAACTATGGACCCGACCAGCAGAACAGTTCTGCAAGTTAAATTGCAAGATGCTATTGAAGCGGACAGAATTTTCAGCGTACTGATGGGCGACCAAGTAGAGCCACGCAGAAAGTTTATTGAAGACAATGCCCATATGGTAAGAAACTTGGATTTGTAATTTTATTTGAGGTAAAAATGCCAAAAATTCAAAAAGGTCTTTCAGATGCGGATATGCTGAAAGGATATGTAGAAGAAAATACTAATTTGCTGTATGACGGTAAAAGTACTTTGGGACGCAAGAAAAAAGCGGAAAATAAAACCGAAGCACAATTACCACCGGAGCAAATTGAAAGATTAAACCGTTTCCTGACGGAAATCGGAATGGAACGTTTAATGAAAAAACTTCCCCCTGCCGGTTGGCAAGTCAGCCGTGAGGGAGATGCAGTAATCATTAAAGCAAAAACACTTTGATGATGAAAAAACGGTTTTTTCTTGATTGTTAAAAATAATTTAAATGTTAATATTTGATTTGCCGGAAGCAAACTATTTTTTATCTGGCGGAGAAATAAAAGAAAAAATTGGAATAGTTGCTTTAGGCGGAAGACCACCAAAACAACAATGGTTGCAACAATTACCTGACTGGCAAATGCTTTGTGCAGACAAAGGTGCAGAAATTGTTTTGGACGCAGGGCGTAAAGTGTCTTTGCTGGTAGGTGATGAAGACAGCGGCAACAATTCCGCTTATACCAAAGTATTGGCAGAAGGCGGTATTGTACAAAAACATCCAGCAGATAAAGATTTTACAGATTTGCAGTTATTGTTAAAAGAAATAGAAAAAACCCCCTGTCATTTGTTGGTAACAGGGGCGTTGGGCGGGCGGCTTGACCATTTGCAGTCCAATTTACGTTCTTTGTTAGCATATAAAAAAGTTACACAAAAGCAAGTGCTGATTGCAGACGGCAAGGAAACTTTGGCATTATTATTTCCCGGGGAATTATGTGTCGTTGATGTAAAAAATGATACTTTACCCAAAGTTGGCGTTTTGGCATTGGCGGAAAATTCTGTGGCGACAATGGACCATGTAAAGTGGCCGATGGAAAAAATGCCGTTAAATTTGGATAATCCGAACACATTAAGCAACCGACCTTTTGATAAAGAAGTTTGGGCGCAATGTGATGGCGGAAAAATTGGGTTTTATCTCTGTTTTGACGAGGCAGATTTATAAATGGAATATACTCCGGTTTATGATTTTGTAACCATAGCAACTTTAATAGGCAGCGGCTTCTTGGGAGCATTTATTGATGCCGCAGTAGGTGGTGGCGGTTTGATAACCGTACCCGCATTAATGACATTGGGAATGCCTATGCCTATGCTTTTGGGAACAAACAAATTTTCCGCCAGTTGCGGTGCAGTCACCAGTTTTTTAAGTTTTTGGCGGGCAGGCAAAGTTGCCAAAAGTTCATTTCCTTTAATGGCATTGGCATTTTTTGGCAGTATGGCAGGGGTAGGCTGTGTTTATTTGTTGCCGGAAAAAATTTTGAAAAGCATTATTGTGGTGGCATTGGTGTGCGTGGCGATATATACTTTTTTCCGCAAAGATTGGGGCGACCATCCCACAAAAGAAAAAATGGGAACAGGTGCAGTTGTTGCAGCAGCATTGATGGCAATCGCTTTGGGTTTTTATGACGGATTTTTTGGACCCGGAACAGGGTCGTTTCTGATTTTTGGTTTTTTGTTTTTGGGATTTGATTTTGTGACGGCGGCGGGCAATGCCAAAGCATTGAATTTTGCCAGCAATATCGGGGCATTTGTTGCCTTTGGTTGTGGCGGCAGTGTGATTTGGGGTTATGGATTGTTTATGGCTCCGGCTATGATTTTGGGTGCGTTTTGCGGCAGCCGTTTGGCAATAAAAAAGGGTGCCGCCTATGTGCGTCCGTTGTTCTTAATTGTTACTACAATATTGATTGGTAAACAAGTGGGGGAAATTTTTGTGAAGTGATGGAGGAAGAAAAATGATGACACCGTTGGTAATAGGAGCAGCATTTCAATTAGTAGGGTTTATTGTTGTATTTGGATTAGTATTTTTGATATTTAGTTCTGTAGGTTCAAAAAAGAATTTATTTAAAGGTGAAAGTTGTAAGCACTTTTTTACAAAAGAAGGATTATTAAGTTGGAAAGGACGACGTAATAGAAGGGCATTTATATTATTTTCTTCTTTTGTAGCAGTTGCGTCTTCATTTTCTGGTATATTGATACTTTTATTTTTCGGAAATGATATGCTTATGATGGAAATGGCAAATTCCGGATTTTTAAAAGCAACAGTTGAATTTAATGTTGTTAATGCGTGGATTGGAAATGTTTTAAATATTATGAGTGGAGTTATTATAGGATTTTTAGGATTTACTAATATGTGTAAGCGTTTTCATGATTTTAATTATTCTGGAGTTATTATAGGATTTTTATGGGGGCTTTGGATTATTGGTTCGGTTGCTATATATTTTATGAATAAAGTATTTAGGTTTAATTTTCAACAATTTTTTCTTGAGAATGAGATTGCACAATATTTAAATATAGGGATAAGTATTACTGTTGGAATAATTGGCTTTATACTTTTTGTTATCTCAATTTTTAAGAAAGGTACTGTTGGACCGAATAAATATGGACCCGACCCTCTTATTGAAGTTGGAAATGTAGAAAAGGTTGAGGAAGAGAAATAAAAAAGGAAAATTATGGACAAACAGTCATGTGAAAAATTGCGTTTGCAAATTGCAGATGTAATAGAAAAATATAAATTGAATAAGGTAATTTTGTTTGGTTCACGGGCGAGGGGTGATAATCAAGATAATAGCGATTATGACTTTTATATTGATGCTCCTAACCTTAAATCGTTATTGCAATTTGGCATTATGGTAGGCGATATGAAAAAAGCATTGCAGTCCAATGTAGATATAGTTTTGTTTCCTGACGAATATACAAAAGTTCAGCCCTATTTGTTAGAGGCTATTCAAAAGGACGGTGTTATGATTTATGGTTAATGATAAAGACAAACATATTTTAGAAAACATTTTATATCAATGCAAAATAATGGAGAAAGAAATGACTGATTATCGTCTGTCTCCAAAATTACTTTCTGATGACGGGGTGCTTTTTAATGCCTGTTGTCATACAATTTTTCAAATAGGGGAATTAGCAAATTCTTTGAGTTCTGAATTTAAGCAATTACACACTTCGGAAGATTGGGCGGAAATGTATTCTATGCGAAATATTATTGGTCATCATTATGGTAGTGTTAATATTAAGTTATTATGGGAAACCGCTTGTAAAGATATTCCTAAATTAAGGCAAACTTGTGAAAAAATACTCGCAGAAGAAAAATAAAGGTTAAACTTATGCAAAACTATTTGATACGGCAAGAACAGAAAAAAGATTATCGTGTTGTGGAAGAACTGGTACGGGATGCGTTTTGGAATGTGTACCGTCCCGGTTGTCAAGAGCATTACGTTTTACATTGTTTTCGTGGTGCAAAAGATTATGTGCCTGAATTGGCTTTGGTGATGGAAGTTGGCGGAAAAATTATCGGGCAGATAATGTTTGTCCGTGCCGAGTTGGAATTGGAAGATGGAAAAACATTGCCAATTATGACATTTGGGCCGATAAGTATTGCCACGCAATATAAAAGACAGGGTTACGGCTTGGCACTTTTGAATTTTGCGTTGACAAAAGCAAAAGAGATGGGTGTAGGTGCGGTGGCGATGGCTGGTAATATTGATTTTTATGGCAAGGCAGGGTTTGTGCCTGCCAAAAATTTGGGAATTCATTATGCCGATGATTGGGATGCGGATTATTTTTTGGCAAAGGAATTGCAAACGGGATTTCTTGACGGTGTAAAAGGTGTATATCATGACCCGAAAGGATATTTTGTTTGCGTGAATGACACAGATGGTTTTGCAAAATATGAGGCAAGTTTTCCGTATAAGGAAAAATTAAAATTGCCGGGGCAGTTGTTCGGGGAGTAAAGAATAAAGGAATGCAAGATTTTCAAAAACTTTTGCAATGGGCAGAAGTGATAAAAACAGAATATAACAAAAAAGACAAGTTGTTTCAGGAAAAGTTGGACACTGCTTTTGCAGTGGAATATACGCATAATTCCACCGCCATTGAGGGAAATACTTTAACTTTGATGGAAACAAAAATTGTCCTTGAAGACAAATTATCCGTGCAGGGTAAGGAACTGCGGGAAATTTATGAAACAGTCAACCATGAACAGGCATACAGATATATGCAAAAACTTATTGCCCAAAATGTTCCTTTATCGGCAGATGTTGTAAAAGATTTACACGAAATTTTGGTGAAAAATATTTTTCAAGGTGGAGTTTTCCGTAATCATAATGTGCGGATAACCGGTGCTATGTACCGACCGCCAGAACCGGAACAGATGTATGCAGAGGTGCAGAAATTTTTTGCAGATTTGTCTGTTAATGATAAAAAATTGAATGTTATCCAATTGGCGGCGTGGACGCATGCGGAATTTGTGCGGATACATCCTTTTCCCGATGGTAATGGCAGAATTTGCCGTTTGTTAATGAATTTTCAGTTAATGCGAAAAGGATTGTTTCCAGTTTCTATCGCCAAAGAGAATAAATTAGAATATTACAAGGCATTGGAAGAATATGCTGTTCATAATAAATTGGAAACGTTTGCAGATTTTGTGTTTAAAGTAGAAGAACAGCGTTTGCTGGAATTGGCTAAAGATTTAGGCATTACTTTGTCATGACCAACATTCAAAAGCAGTTGTTTGCTTTGCAAGATAAAAAATATCGTGAGTTCCACAGTAAATTAATTCCTACAATTGACAAGCAAACAATCATTGGTGTACGGGTACCCGTGTTGCGGAAGTTTGCCCAAGAGTTGGACGAACAAACAGCAGCAACATTTTTACAAAAGTTACCCCACCAATATTATGAAGAAAACCAGTTACACGCCATTTTGTTGTCAGGGTTAAAAGATTACGGACAATGTTTGGCGGCAGTGAATAAATTTTTACCCTATGTGAATAATTGGGCGACTTGTGATTTGTTAAGACCGAAAATTTTTGTCAAATATCACAAGGAACTGATAAAAGAAATTTCTGTTTGGCTTCAGTCTGATAAAACATATACTATGCGTTTTGGCATAGAGATGTTGTTGGTACATTTTTTGGACAAAGATTTTCAAAAAAAGTATTTGGACTGGGTGGCAAAAATCCAAAGTGAAGAATATTATGTCCGTATGATGCAGGCGTGGTTCTTTGCGGAAGCGGCAGCCAAACAATATGAAGCAGTTTTGCCTTATTTTGAAAAACAGAAATTAGAGAGTTGGACACATAATAAAGCAATTCAAAAAGCACGTGAAAGTTTTAGAGTTGCGGAAGATAGGAAAGAATATTTAAGAAAATTAAAGTACTGAATAGTACGAGGAGGAATTTTAATTATGTTGGTAAGCAAACAATCACAACTTCCAGATGGAAGTTATGAAATTATGTACGACTTTGACGCGGGAGAAGTCAGATTTGAGACAGGGATTAAGGGGATAAAGTATGATTTTAATTCGGGAGCAAGAGTTTTTATTGCCAATGAACTATTGGCGGGGCATACTTATGAAGTGAAATGTTTTGATTCTGATACTGGCGCAGGAGTTAAACCGGTGGTTGCCAAAAAGGATGAAAAAGGTATTCTTGCAGTGTCTGAAAGGTGCTATCACATTCATTTTGACATCAGTGTTACTAAAGACGGCAAGGAAATTTTTCATCATAAATTTGACCCAAAGGGGAAAAATGTGCATATAGAAATGATGAATACTAATGGTATGGGTGATGCCATTTGTTTTATGACGCATATTGAAGAATTTAGGAAGCAACATCAATGTAATGTATATATAACAATGATGAAGCGTTTTGTAGAAATTTTTGAGCCAGTATTTAAAGACATTCATTTTATTGCAGGCGAAAAAATTGACAATGAGGGTAAATTTCCAATAAATGTGTGGGAAAAATTACCAAAGGATATTTATGTCACTTATTATTATGAAGTAGGATATCCTAAAAATATGTCAACACAAAAGGAAGATTTAAGATTAACAGGCATGATAAAAAATTCAGCGGATATTTTAGGGGTAATGCCACTGCAAGAATTTACACCTAAATTAGTTGCCCGCGGACGAAAATCTGTTATTAAAGACCCTTATGTTTGTATCAGTTTGCATGGTTCAGAGCCGTGTAAAAGTTGGCATAATCCTTTTGGATGGGGCAAGGTGGTAAAGTTTCTAAAAGATAAAGGGTACAGGGTAATTTGTATTGATGGTGATGGTATAAAAAATGATGACCATTATGATGACTTGATGAAAAACGGTTGCGAAGATATGACGGGATTTTTGCCATTGCAGGATCGGATAAATACAATATGCGGTGCAAAGTTTTTTGTTGGGATGGCAAGCGGACTTTCTTGGCTGGCTTGGGCTTGTGGTAAACCTGTGGTTATGATTAGTGGTTTTTCACTTCCGCACAGCGAATTTTATACACCATATCGGGTAATCAATACAGAAGTATGCCATGGCTGTTGGAATGATATGAAATATCCAAAACAACCATATTTGTATACATCCTGTCCTATATATCAAAACACACCCAGACAATGGGAATGTAGCAAACAAATTACAGCGGAAATGGTTTTGGATAAGGTTAAGAAATTACTTAAAGACATAAAAGATAAATAAATTATAGATTATAAAAATTTTAGGAGGAAAAATGTCAGACGAAACTATATTAGAAGATAATGGTACGGGCAAGGTTGTACCTGTATTTTTGGAAGAGGAGATGCGTAAGTCCTATATTGATTACGCCATGAGTGTCATTGTACAGCGTGCTTTGCCGGATGTGCGGGATGGTTTGAAACCTGTACATCGTCGTATTTTGTATGCGATGCAGGAAGCGGGGATGGCAAGCAACAAGCCCTATAAAAAATCTGCCCGTATAGTCGGTGAAGTACTTGGTAAATTTCATCCCCATGGTGATGTCAGTGTGTATGCTGCAATAGTGCGTCTTGCACAAGATTTTAACACCCGCTATATGTTGGCGGACGGACATGGAAACTTTGGTAGTGTGGACGGCGACAGTCCGGCGGCTATGCGTTATACGGAAGTGAGGATGAGCAAAGTTGCCGAATCAATGTTGGAAGACATTGATAAGGACACAGTTGATTTTGTTCCCAATTATGACGAAAGTTTGAAAGAACCGACTGTTTTGCCCAGCAAGGTGCCGGCAATTTTGATTAATGGCAGTGCAGGTATTGCGGTTGGTATGGCAACCAATATTCCACCGCATAATTTGACGGAAGTTGTTAAGGGTTTGGATATGTTGATTGATGATCCGGATGTAGATTTGGATCAGTTGATGACAGCAATTAAGGGTCCTGACTTTCCGACGGGAGCAATGATTTTGGGGACGGAAGGTATACGTCAGGCATATGCAACCGGACGTGGTGTTATTAAGATTAAGAGCAGGGCACATTTTGAGGATATTCCCAAATCAAACGGACGGAAGAGGATTGTTGTTACAGAAATTCCGTATCAGGTGAACAAGGCACGCCTAATTGAAAATATGGCAGAATTGGTTAAGGATGGCACTTTGGACGGCATCAGTGATTTGCGTGATGAATCGGACCGCAGGGGTATGCGGATTGTTATTGACTTGAAAATGGGTGCGGTACCGGAAGTTGTGCAAAATAATCTATTTAAGCATACAGCGTTGCAAAGCAGTTTTGGTATTATTAATTTAGCATTAGTGAACAATCAGCCCTGCGTACTAAGCTTAAAACAGATTTTGGTGCATTATCTTGACCATCAAAAAGAAGTTGTAACACGCCGCAGCCGTTTTGAATTGGCAAAAGCTCAGGACAGGGCGCATATTTTGGAAGGGTTTAAAATTGCCCTTGACCATATTGATGCTATTATTGCCACTATCCGTGCCAGTCAGACAGCGGATATTGCCAAGAAATCTTTGTGTGAAAAGTTTGCTTTAAGCGAGCGTCAGGCACAGGCAATTTTGGATATGAAACTGCAACGCCTGACCGGGTTGGAACGTCAAAAGATTGATGATGAATATGTGGATGTGATGGAAACTATTGACTGGTTGGAAAGCGTTTTGGCAGACGAGAAAAAAGTTTTGGGTATTATCAAAGAAGAATTGGCAGATGTAGTCAAACGTTTTGGTGACGAACGCCGTACGGAGATTGTGGGGGAAGCCACCGAAATGAATGCAGAGGATTATATTGCGGACGAGGATATTGTGGTGACAATTTCGCAACAGGGATATATCAAACGTCAGTCTTTGGAAAATTTCCGTAATCAGAAGCGTGGCGGTATGGGTAAGATTGGCGGCAGCAAAAAAGCCGATGACGAAAGCCAGCATTTGGTTTTGGCACGGAACAAGCAGGACATTTTGTTCTTTACGAATAAAGGCAAAGTTTACCGTAAACGCGGATGGGAAATTCCTGAAGCCAGCCGTACTGCCAAAGGCACACCATTGGTAAATATTTTGGAATTGCCACCGGACGAGAGCATTACAACATTAATTCCGGTTAAAGCATTTAGCGAAGACATGTATATGTTTATGGCTACCAATTTAGGTACGGTGAAGAAGACAACTTTAAGCGAGTTTAAAGCCATCCGCAGGGTTGGAATGATTGCTATTAATTTGGACGAAAAAGAAGAATTGATTAGTGTCAAACTGACGGATGGGGCAAACGAAATTTTCTTGGCAACACATGACGGTATGGCAATTCATTTCAGCGAAACAGATGTGCGTCCTATGGGCAGGGCAACTCACGGAGTAAGGGGTATCAGTTTGCGTGAGGGTGATTATGTGGTAAGTATGGATTGTGTCAAGGATATGGAATGTGATGTGTTGACGGTTACGGAAAACGGTATTGGCAAGCGGACTACGGTAACAGCATACAAAAAACAAAAACGTGGCGGTGTCGGTTTGAAAAATATCAACATGACGCCGAAGACAGGTGCGGTTGTGGGGATGCGGATTATTGTTCCCGATCAGGAAATTTTAATGATTACCGCCAACGGCATTATTATCCGTTATGATGCCAATATGCGGAGTACGGGCAGAAACACGCAGGGCGTAAAAGTAATGACTTTGGCTGAAGGGGATAAGGTGGTTACTTTGGCGACGGTGCAGTATGACGAAACCGCAGAAACTGTTGAACAGCCCAAAGACAATGTAAATCAAGGCGAATTGTTTAAAGAATAAAAAAACAATAAATAAAAAACCCTCCACGCAATGCGTGGAGGGTTTTTATATTGCGGAACATATTGTCCGCACGCGCGATAAGTTTCTTCTTCAAACGATAACGTTTGGCACATTCACTATTGGATATTTCTATTTTAAAACTCCTAAAAACACAAAAAATATAATTTAAAGGTTACGTAACATTTAGCAAATGTTACGTAACTTTTACTTTGAC
>JAGHTS010000194.1 GCA_018065225.1 Candidatus Phascolarctobacterium caballi | reverse complement strand
TTATAGCAATGCCAAATTTGTGGACAGCAACAGTTTCGTTTCGGTGTTGGTTGGTGAAGGCAATTTGGCACAGGATTATTTCGGGTATGGCAAAACAAAAGTGAGCACTCCGGGAAGCGGAGCGTTGGCAGTAGATTTGGGCAGTTTTGCCGATAGCACAGATACAAACGGTTATGCCCTGACTTTCTTTAACGAATATGGCAATGGCACCAGTGCTGCCGGAAAGTTTAATGTTTTGCCGGGAACTTTTAGAGCGGATGCTTCCAAGAACTTGATTTATACAATAGCGGCGGATAAAGTGGCACAGAATGTGCAAATTGGCAAAAACAATGTGGTGGAGCTGACCGGCACGGGAGAATTGACAAAGAACATTACAGGCGAAGGCAAGGTTTCGGTAAACGGCAATATAACAGCCAACGGTGACAAGATGCAAGCGGATTTTGAAACTGCAAGCGGCAAGATTATGAACATCAGCGGAGGCGACGTGAAAGGTTCGTTGAAGGGTAATTTTGCCCTTACAGCAGACACCTCCTTCAGCGGTAAAGGTTTGCAGGGTTATATAAATAGTAGCAGTAATGAGAAATTAACATTGAACAATGATGTCCAGATAAATGGCAGTTTGGAAATTGCCAACCTTGACGGCAACGGCAAGACCTTGAATATGCAGCAGACGGGAACGGCAAGTTATGATTACCTGACTATTGACAAGCTGTGGGGCGATGCCAACTTGGCTATTGATGTGGGCAAGTATTCGGGGTCTGATGTTTTTATATCTGACAAAATTGACTTGAATGGTGCGGATACCGGCAAGAAAATTACTTTGACTGCCATTAACCTGATAGATGACCCGAATATAACAACATTTAAGGACATCACTGGTGTGGTTTCGGGTTCTGCAAAGGGCAGTGTGGTAGTTGCTACGGGTTTGGAACTGTATGGGGCAAATAACATATATACAGCAAGTTTAAGCAACGGCACTTTAACATTAACATATAAAGAGGCGAACAATGCCGGACTTAAAGGGTTTCTTGAAAATGCCAATGGTTCGTCCTATTCTTTTAGAAACACTTTATATTTAGGTGACGTAAGCGACCCACCCGATGCCGTAAGAACTGCCGGTGCTTATAATTATACGAAAACTGTCTTTATGAATGGTAACGAATTGAGGGGCTATGGTGAAAATAGTAAAAATGGCATTGTCGTTGACGGAACCAATCACCATACCCTGTCATTGATAAATGGCAAAATTACAAATTTTGATACGGCACTGACAGTGGAAGAAGGCGCTACCTTAATTTTGGAGAATGTCCAATTTCCCCTTACTGCCAATAATCTACCTGCCAATCATACGGATGTGGAAAATAACGGTACGATGAATATCAAAAATACAGCTACGATTTATAGTTTAGCGGGTTCGGGGACCACCAATGTCACAGACAGCAGTATTTTGAATTTGTTTTGTGAAGGGGATTTGAGTCAAAAGTTTACTGGTAGTGGACTTTTGGAATTAAAGAAGAATGTTACCATTGCCGCAGATAATTTGGCAGTGGCGGAAACCAATATTGGGTATGGGGTAACCCTGACAGGTGGGGCTGATGATGCCAACCGAAAAACATTGCAGAGTACAATTACGGGTAATGGGGTAATTAAAATTGACAGTAACAACTTTGTTCAAGCAGATGCTGCCAACTTGGGTGTGGCAGTGGAAAACAAAGGTAATCTGAAACTTGGCTCATCCAAAGAAATGATTTTGACAAAAGATATTACAGGGGATGGCACTTTGGAATTTGCCCAAAACACAAGGATTAACAGTACAGTTACGCAAGGTGCAATAATAGTTGCTGCGGCTGCGGCAATAGATGTGTACAAAGACCTGACAGCGACAAGCGGTATTACTAATAATGGCTCTATCTTAATAGATATTGATAACTTGAAAAACAATGTTACCAATGTTGGTAACGGTACTGTTTATCTGCGTAATTTAGGTACGGCGGCAAGCAAAACTTTGACCAAGACCATTACCAACGGCAAAGTGATTGTTATGAATGATGTAATATCTTCATTGCAAAATCTTGATAATACGGAGGTCTGCCTTGCCGGTGGTGCTAATCTGACTTTAAGAGATGGAGGCACGTTAGAAATTGGGATTAATATTAAAGGATATGGCTCAGGTGCAGGCACATTGATAACGGATTGCGATGGCAGTACAGGCACTGGCTATTTCTACAGAGCCACAATGGATAATATTCAGGTGCCTTTGGTGAACAGGGGAACATTGGAGTTGAATAAAGGTTCTACGCCTGGTGTTAATATGATGACTGGAAAAATGGACAGCATCACTAACAGCGGAACTTTGAGTATCGGTGCTGATATTACCCTTGATAGAAATATCAGCAACAGTGGAACTTTGAATATCAATGGCTGTTTATTCAGCGGGGAAATGACGAATAGCGGTAAAGTTACATTTAAGCGTGTAGAGGGCGGTACAACTGCCGTATGTACCATTACAGGAACGATTAACAACAGCGGTACAGTGGAAATCAAGGAAGGCAACACTTTTGATACAACCGCCAAAGTCATAGGCGGAATATTGAATTTGAAAGGGGATTACACGTTCAGCAATGACAATATTCAAGGACTGACGGAATTGAACGTAAATGGTGCGACTTATAATTTCAACGCTGAATTAGGGGCAACCCCCAGCGTGGAACTTATTGACGCAGAAAAAGTAACGGGAGCTACACTGAACTTAGGCACGGTGACACCCACTTGGAACGAAAATTTATCCGAATGGGAATTGGGGGAAACTAAGATTGCCCAGTATGCAAAGAGTACGGACAATATTGTTGCCGTAGGTAACACGGCGGTGGTCTTCAGCGGGGATAACCACAGATTCACTTTCAGTCAGGCAAAAGAAGATAACGGGGCAAATAAATTTGGTTATCTTGCCATTATCAAGGAAAATGGCGGGGAACTGTGGCAGATTATCCGTAATACGGAAGTGAGAGGGTATCACTGCGGCAATGTAGCTACCTACAGTTTGACAGCGGATTATACGGAACAGATGAAAGATGCTACAACGGATACGGACAAATTGGGAACATTGACAAGAACTGACGATAATCCCCGTGAATTCACCATTGAAGGGAACAATCATTTTTTTGCCGGCGGTGCTGACGGTGCAGATCCTTCCACTTATAAAGAAGGCATAACAGTGGGAAATGCTGGTGATGTTCTCAACTTCAATAACATTAGTGAAATTAAGAACTGGAAAGAATATGTTGTAACCAACAATGGCGGTACGGTGAATTTCAATAACGTAACAAAGTTAAGCAGTCCTGTAACCAATACGAGTGGTACAGTGAATTTTAGTGGTACAACAGAAGTGAACAGTACCCTTTCCGGCAGCGGCACATTTAACAACAACGGGGAACTGACAGTGGCTGACTTAAGTAATTTAGACACTTCTGTTACAGAGTTACATAACATAGGCGTTGTGAATGTTGGCAATGATACAGACCAAACTTTGAATACCAAAATCAATGGCGGTGCTTTGGGGATTATTGGTAACATAACTGCGGATTCCGTCAACCTTGCAGCAAATGA
>JAGHTS010000111.1 GCA_018065225.1 Candidatus Phascolarctobacterium caballi | reverse complement strand
CAATTATTATAACATAAAAACTTGAAAAATTTTGGAGTTAAAATCGTGCAGCAACAATTTAACATTACTGGTATGAGTTGCAGTGCCTGCAGTGCCCGCATTGAAAAAGTGCTTGGCAAAACAGGAGGCATCAATTCTGTAAACGTCAATCTGTTACGCAACCGTATGTCAGTAGATTATGACGAAAACAAAATAAATACAGACGAAATTTGTGCCAAAGTTGCCAAAATCGGATTTGGCGCCACAGTTTCGTCATCACAAGACATTGTTGCCAAGGAAACGGACGTATCTGTGGAATTGCGTTCTTTAAGCGTCCGTCTGATATTGTCACTTATCTTTGGCATACCACTTTTCGTTTTGGCAATGGCACCCATGTGGGGATGGCAAATACTTGCAGGTATAGAAAACACCATTGCCCAATTGGTATTGTGTCTGCCTGTTTTAGCCGCCAACCGTATTTATTTTATTCGCGGTTTTAAAAATCTTTTTGCTTTGGCACCCAATATGGATTCCTTAATCGCCCTATCAGCCACTGCCAGTTTTGTATATCAATATTATGACTCGGCGGCAATGATAACAACACTCATTACTTTGGGGAAATTTTTGGAGGCACGTGCCAAAAGCAAAACCACCAATGCCATTACTGCCTTACTAAATCTCACACCACCTACTGCCCTTGTTGAGCGTCACGGCGAAACAGGGGAAATACCTGTCAACGAGCTGGTTGTTGGCGATACAGTCATTGTTCAGGCAGGTTATCGTGTCCCAACGGACGGTAAAATCATCAGCGGTGAGCCGTCCATAGACGAAAGTGCCATTACAGGAGAATCTGTAGCTGTACAACACCATCCCGAAGATTTGGTAACAGGCGGTACACTTTGTGTGCAAGGGAAATTCCGTTTTATTGTTACCGCCGTTGGCGAAAACACCACACTTGCCTCCATCATCAGATTAGTGGATGAAGCAACCACTACCAAAGCGCCTGTGGCACAACTGGCAGATAAAATCAGCAGTATTTTTGTTCCCATAGTAATCCTTATCGCTATCATTTCCGGAAGCATCTGGCTTATAAGCGGAGCCACAACAAATTTTGCACTGCATATTGCCGTTTCCGTTTTAGTAATTTCCTGTCCCTGTGCTTTAGGACTTGCAACACCTACAGCTATTATGGTAGGAACAGGCAGAGGTGCCACTATGGGTATCCTAATTAAATCTGCAACCGCTTTGCAACAGGCAACCGAAATTGATACCATTGTACTGGACAAAACAGGAACTATTACCGAAGGAAAACCTAATCTGAATAACAAAGACAAAATTAAAGAAAGTTCCATAATAGCCATCCAAAATTTATATAAGCAAAATAAAAATGTTATTATGCTAAGTGGAGACAAAGAAGAAATTGCCTCACAAATCGCCCAAGAAGCAGGCATCAAAGATTATCGCTCCCAATGTCTGCCACAAGATAAAGAAAAAATTGTCAAAGAATTGCAAAATACAGGTCACAAAGTAATGATGGTAGGTGACGGGGTCAACGATGCCCCCGCCCTTGCCCGTGCAGAAGTTGGGGTAGCCATCGGTGCGGGAACAGATGTCGCCATTGAAAGTGCCGATGTCGTGTTGATGAAATCAGATTTGCAAGATGTAACCGCACTTTTAAAACTCAGCCATGCCACTATGCAATGTATCAAACAAAATTTGTGGTGGGCATTTTTCTACAATATCATCTGTATTCCCATAGCAGCAGGTTGCCTATATCCTGCTTTCGGTATTTTATTAAATCCTATGATAGGTGCCGCCGCCATGAGTTGCAGTTCATTTTGTGTAGTAACAAATGCTTTGCGATTGAAAGGAGTAAAATTATGAAAAAGATTGTATCTTTAACTATTATATTATTAACATTATGTACTACAGTTTTCGCAAACAATGTTTCATCTGACGGATACTGGAACGGCATTAAACTTTGCGGCAAAGTGCAAGTTGTCAATTCTTTCCCTGATATCCGTGTAAAAGTTGTAAACTCATTTCCCGACCTAAAAGTCAAAATCGTTAATCATTTTCCGGACCAAATTGGAGAATGGCAATTTGTAGATTCTTTCCCTGATTTCAAAATCCAATTTGTAGATAGTTTTGAAGACATCCGTATTCAATATGTCCGCTCATTCCCGGGTGTAAATTAAAGAATTGTAAATGAAAAGATCATTTAGAACGCAAAAATTATTTTTTAAGAAGGATTATTTGCAAATCAAACATTAAATGCAAAACAAAAAGCGGAGATTTTCTCCGCTTTTTGTTTTGATAAATTTTTAATCACAGGAACATCCTATCTCAACTTTTCTCTTATCTCTCTTGCATTTTGTCTGATCTTTATTCCATCTTCTCCACATATTCCTTAAATCTTGGCAAAACAAAATCCAAACATCCGTACTCCGGCACGGACAATATACCCTTTTTCAACAAACGTTGCCTGTACACACTAAATGTACTGGATTCCATATTCACCATCTGCCTAATCGTATTCACTTTAAAATTGTTGGACTTTGCCATGGCATGCAAAACCTTTTTATCCATTGAAGAAAGTTCCGTCCAAATCTTATCATAAACATACTCACCTAAATAAGCGTCAAATTCAAGCAAAACATCATCACATTTTTTCTGTTCCTTAAAACATAAATAACCTAATAATTGAAAAGCGTAAGGATATCCCTTAGTTAAAACAGCCATAGTATGTGCATCCTTATCTGACAAACCAAAAACTTTTTGATAATTTGCTTCAATCAACCACATATTCAGTGGACCTAAAACAATCTTAGGTGCACGATAAAGAAAAGTCATTGTTTTTGCATTTTGCAAATCATAAATATTTTCATGCAAACCAGTCATTAAAAGAAAAACATTATAATTTTTCCTAATATAAATTTGAAACTGACTGACAAACTCACGCACAAATCTATTAGGAACTGCCTCATCCAAAGTAACAAGAACACGCTTGCCATTTTCCGTCAGTTTTGCCAATATCCTGTCTAAAACAACTGCGTTATCTTTTATTTGCTCCCTTGTTCCCAATTCCAACCCCAACCCAAAAGCAGATAATTTAAGTTTGGCATTTTTTAACAAACTCAAAAAACCTTGATGCCCTGCCAGTTCCGCAACCAAAGCATCAATAAGATTTCTTTCCGAACTTAAATCTGCCACTAACCAATTTTTATCCTGACGAAACTCATTAGCAACAGCGGTAAGACAAACCGTTTTCCCAACCCCACGAAGACCAGTTAACATACAAACCTGATATTCTGGCGCATCATTTTGAAAACATTCCAAAATATCGCTTATCTCCTGATTGCGTCCTATTAAATTTTCCGGTTTCCTTCCAAATGTAAGAGTATACGGATTTTTTAAAACAGTTTTTTTCATAACTTTATAATTTTTTTATAACCTTTCATAAGTTTTAGGTTATTTTATAATCTTTTATAAGTTTTGTCAACGATGGAAAAAAATAAATATCACGAAACACGATAATAACGTAGGGGAAATAAGAAGAGAGGAAAGAAAGGGAATAAAGCCATGAGAAGGAAACGAGAACGAAAGACAGGGTGGGCAGGATGATGATGAACGGTAAGTACTAAAAAGGCAAAAGAAAAAGCGGAAAATTTCTCCGCTTTTTGTGTTGATATATCTTCCTTCTTAAATTAAAGCAACTAACATCTAAATAAAGCAACTAGAGATGCTGAAATAACTCCGGTCATAATATTATCAAACAACGACCTAAATTCTGATATATACTTCTCATCAAAAAATGAAATTACAAAAGCTTTAACCAAAAAGAGCAAAATTAAAAGACCTAATCCAATCATGAAATCTTTTTCCTTTTCTTCCGTGATGTGATAATCATATACAATGAATAAACCATATGTTATTGTGGCAAGCAATACCACTGGAGTTGTAACCATAAACACCTTAAATACCTCAGTCCTTATACATTCGCATAAACTGTTACCATCAGTAATATTTATTGCCATATATATATACACATCATCATAAATACAATAATTCCAAGTGCCATAAGTTTAATTGCAAATTCAAAAATTTTCATAATTTTATCATGATAATTTCCATTCATTTTATCTCATCTCCTTTTCATAAAAATTATTTTCCTATTGTTACCAAACTCCGTCTAACTACTATCACAAAATACGTTCATGTACTCACCTCTGTTTATGATACAAAAATCCCGTGGACAAGCCACGGGATTGATAATCAAAAATATTCCACAGTGTCTCGTCAAATATGCCCTCTCACATATGTGTTAATGTATACAACAAATCTCTATCACAAAATCAATATTTAATTTTATTTATTTTATCACAGAACTAAATTCCAGTCAATAAATTTCTGCTTTAATCAACTACAAAATGTCTAAATGTTTTCTATCATACATCTATAATATATTTATATTCTATTTTTTTCTTTTCTTGCAACTAATAGAATACAATAGTTGCTCTTATATCTTTTGACATAATTACATTCCACTTGTCTAAGAAAAATTTTAAATACTTAATTTTTGTGGAATTTAACCACGTATACCTTGCAACAGTAATGCCAGCAACAAATAACTTCTAATATAATTTTTAATCATTCCCCAATCACTCTAAAACAAAATAGAATTAATCCTTCAAATACACAAAAGATTGTGGGGCAATTTGTAATCCATAATCCGAAAGGGACTTCTTCTTTCTATATTTTTTAACTCCCTCTATACTGTAAGCATATGCCATCATTGTTCCACTAAAATATTCTATAAACTTTCTGTACTCAATCCCAGCAAATTGCTTTGTTCTCTGCCATAATTTCTCCGGCTGATCAACTATTATTTTTTTAACTCTAGCTTCTCCCATAACACATGAATAAGGGGAGGTGACATAGATGATTATTTTTGTTGGAACCTTTTGTCCCACCCTACGGCGAAATTCAAACTGTTTATCGCCATTAAAAATTTTTTGAGCATATTCTGGTTTTATCGCCAACATCACCGTACACATTTTATTTCACCACCATACTAAAATTAACATTTGCCAACTGTAGAACTCGTTTAAATTCATCAGCATTAAGTATCATCTCATATGGATGTCCAGACCATAATTCATTATCAACCATAGTTTGATTAGTAATATTATTTCCCTTTCCGAAAAAATAATTATACAACAAATCTAATACAACAACATTTTGTCGATAACGATAAAAATAAATTAATTCTTCCTGCGAAAAAATTGACTTATTACCTATAACATTCAAATATTCTGCTTCGCTTAACAAAATCCTTCCCTGATACTTCACAGGAACTACATCTACAATAGTACACACAGAGGTAACAACCGATCTAAAATATTTATATTGTCCTGCAAATTTACGATAAAGAAAAATAGGATCTCCTGCTTGAACAGCTAACCCGTTGCGAGGGAAAGCCACATATACTTTATCAATTCCGTTCGCCGCCGCCGTTTCTCCCGTTTCCTGATCTGTATTTGCTAATTCTGAATACGAAAACATTTTATCATGATATTCTTCCTCTATTGGCAATATTCCAGAATGGCCTATCTTTGTTTCATTAATATAAGGAAACATCCTATAAGGATTAGATTTATCAAGCCGTGCCTTGCTCTTAATGTACACCGCTTCATTTGTGTCAGCCTTATCTCCAACTTTTACAAACCCATATCTACTAATAAGTGCAGTCAAATCATTATGCTTATCAAAAACAGTTATATAAATCTCATCACAAACGGACTTCTGCCACTGCCACAAAGCTATACCAATAGCTCCCTCCCCTAATCTTTGCCCTTGAATATCATTACTAAGTTTTAACGTACCAATTTTAATTCTATATGCTGCTGGTAATATTCTATTCTTTAATTTTATTGGTTCACACTCGTCAACTTTCAAATACAAAAAAGCCTTAATACACCCATCTTCATCATACACTAATGCTTTTGCTCCATTATTTGACTTTGTTTGAAACCAAAATTCAAATCCAGGATAATCTTGTTTTAAACTGTCAAAAAACACATCCGACAAATTACATTCTGAAAAGAAAACTTCCCTAAACTTGCCCTTATTAAACATAGTACACCTCCTGTTTTACATATACACATGGTCATCGTGTTATACTTTAGTCATTCATTCTTTCCACAATCATTAACTAATTTTTAATAGTTTATCCTAGTGAAAAATGTCTCAATAACAAACATTTAAACTATATTATCAAACTTGCAATTAAACTGCTAGCTATCCCCAATACAATAATAATTAACATATACACCCATTTACTAATAACTTTTTTACTTTGAACTCTTACTAGCACATTAAATACATCTATGCTATTTTTCTTGATATTTTCACGAACATCTTTCTTAAAATGGTATGCAAAAACCTCCGTTGATAAATTATCCACATAATCTTTCCAAATTTCACTTTCTAATAAACGGACACCATAATCACATTTCCCGTCCACCAACATTCTGTCGCTAGCTCTTCGCATAATCAAACAGTGAACACATTTTATATCAAATTTGTCGCAATTACCGAAAAGTTCCTGCCTTTCAACAGACATGCTTCTTACATCATTCAATCTAAAATCTATTATTTCAGTTTTAGTAAATATATCGTTTAACGCACTATCTGTAGTATTCAATTCTTTAATAAATTTTTCTTTTGCAAGATTAATTTTTATCCTGAATCTAACATAATATGTATTTCCAAGATTTTTATCACTTTCATTTTGCCATGATTTAGTAGAAAAAGTGATAATTGTAGCATTGTCTTTATCCACACTGTCGGGCAAAACTTCATACTCATGTCCCCCTAAAGCATAGCAAACAAATTTTATTCCTGTTTTATCGCTAACCGGATATCTCTTTCTTCCAGAATCTACAATAGAATAATTTTCATTAAAAATTGAGTTCACCAAAGGCGTATTAGCATATACCCCGCCAAGATCTTTTACATCATCTTTGGATAATTTTACCGGACAATAAAGGAACATCTCATCAATAAGTGAAATATCATATACTTTAATTCCAAAATCAATATAGCAATATTGACTATCGCGATTGCCAATCTGGTTCCAAATATTAACATGTACATCAATTTGTGGATTTTTATCAACTTTATCCTTCCATGCATCGTTACGAGAAGAACTATCCTTTTTTTTACACCAAATCGCAAAACTACGCATTTATATCTCCTTTCATAAACCACACGCAAATTACAGCATTAAAATCAAAGCCATACTGTTAACTTTTTATTAGAAATGTCCTTAAACTTTTCTATTCTTTTCTCTTCTTCTTAAATCTTATACCTTTCTAAACCAACTACACATCCACCCCAAGACAAACCAACACCAAACCCACAAAGCAAAACTTTTCTTAATACCAAATTCTTTTTTTGTTTCAGCAAATCACACAATGCAATAGGTACGGAACTGGAAACGGTATTGCCATAGTTAACAACATCATTCCAAAAATGTTCATCCTCCAAGCCACAACTTTGTTGCAAATAATTAAGCATAAACTTATTTGCCTGATGAAATACATAATAATCTATCTCATTTTTACGCAATCCCGTCTTTTGCAAAACTTGCTCAACGCAATCTGGCACAACATCCATAGCAAATTCTGTTATTGCTTCACCGTCCATATATAAATCGTAATTTGTTCTTTTTGCCCCAAAAACACCCTCATAATTTTCTATTGTTACTTTACCAAACCTGTTACGCATACCCCCAACGGGTACAATCAATTTGTCATAACCATTGCCACGAGTGCCAAAAACAAAGCCATTCATACCCTCCTCTTTATCCGTGTCAACCGCCTCAATAAATGTAGCACTTGCCCCATCACCAAACAAAGGTTTCACTGTGCTATCTTCCGGGTTAATATATTTGCTATATGTTTCTGATGTTATCAATAAAACATTTTTAACTTGTCCTGATTCAATTAAACCTTTCGCCAAACCTAAACCGTAAATATATCCTGAACACCCAAGATTAAAATCCATTGCCCCACAAGTTTCTGACAATCTTAATTTGCCCTGCAAAATACAAGCGGTGGTAGGTAAAAAATAATCAGGTGACTGAGTGCAATACAAAAGATATTCTACCTTTGCTTTATCAACACCTTTAAGAAATAATTTTTCACAAGCCTTAATTGCCAAATCAGAAGCAATTTCATTTTCACCACAAATATGCCGTGACAAAATACCTGTTTTTTTAGTCAACCTGTTTTGAGGATTAAACTCCACTTTTTCAGGAACATAATATGCAATTTGCTTGATATACGCCTTGCCCATTAAATTCCAAATCCTCCGGCTACAGAAATATTCGTTCCCGTAATCCATTTTGCCCTATCACTCAATAAGAACAGAACCATACCGCTTACATCTTGCGCTTCACCAAAACCAAATAAGCTTTCTTTAGCTATTTCTTCCATATTATGCGTATCACCCAAATTTTTAGTCATATTGGTTTTAACCCATCCTGGGCTAACCGTATTAACACGAATTTTACGACTTGCTAATTCTTTAGCAAAAGTGCGTGCCGCCACTTCGCAAGCCGCCTTAGTCCCTGCATACGCAAAAAGCCCTGAAGCAACCCCGCGCGCGCACTCTGAGGAAAACCATACGAAAGATGCACCGTCCACACTATTTTTCTTTTTTGAAGTTATTTGCATGAACTTTGCACCTGCGATAAAACTTATATCTATAATTTGCTGTACTTCCTTTTCGTCGTATGACCTCAACGGAGTCAGTCCTGTAATCCCCGCCGCATAAATTCCGCCATTAAGTTTGCCATACTGCTTAACAAAGTTATTGATTACGTTTTCCATTGTGGCATAATCGCAAACATCCACCATACTGGGAATGATATTAGGATATTGATTATGCAATGCCGACAACTCATTCTCCCTGCGGGCAATAGCCAATACTTTTGCCCCTGCCTCTGCAAGTTCAACGGCAATCTGTTTTCCCATTCCAGACGAAGCACCAGTAACAACAAAATTTTCATTTGTAAAATCAAACTGAACTTTACTCATTTTACCAAATTATACAAGTCCTCAACGGTCTTAGCATTGCGGACATCTGCCGGCTTAACTGTTTTACCAAAACCCGCTTTTGCCATAGCAATAAAAGAAACAAAAGCCAACGAGTCCCATTCTTCAATACTGCCCAAAGCAGTATTCATTTTCACTTCCTGCTCACAATCAAGTACATCCTGCATTTTTTCTAAAAATTGTTCCATAATAACCTCCCCATTATACTACAACTCCGACACCATCATTTCGCAAAAATCTAATTTGCCCATATCAAGTACCATGCCTGCATAAGTCAAACCGGAGCCAAAGGCAGCCATGCAATATTTATGTTGTTCATTTTTTAATGGCTCTGCTAAATTATATGTTGCGCATACTGGTACGCACGCACCCGAAGAGTTACCAAACTCCTCTACCACATTCATAGGTACTTTTTCATAAGGTACGCCAATTTTTTCTGCCAATTTACGTAACATGAATTTGTTGGGTTGGTGCAAAATAAATGCTTTAATATCTTCTTTACTGACATCAGCATATTTCAGCAAATCATCAATCATAGGCGGAACTTTGCTCATCATAAAGGTAAAAACATCCGTACCACGCATAGTCAAATTATCAAGAGAACGCAAATTCCCGTCATTGGCTTCATCAAACATCTTTGCTGTTTCAACAGTTGAAGGCATCCGAGAACCACCCGCAGAAATTCTTAAAGCATTTCTTTGTTTGCCATCGTTGCACACTTCTATAAAAATAGAATTATCTCCTTCACAATTTTCAATAACCGCAATTCCTGCTGCATCGCCAGCCAAAGGCCAGCTATTTCTGTCTTGTTTTGAAGCACGCTTGCTCAATACGTCTGCACTAATAACCACAACCTTTCTATTTTGCAAATGCTCAAGTAACATAAACCCTTCAACCAATGCCATCACAAAGCCGGCACAACCTTGACTAATATCCAAAACAAAAACATCATCAGCGAGACCTAACTCGCCCTGCACAATGGAACTTACGGGAGGTATCATATAATCAGGATAAGCACGGGCAATAATAATACCGCCAATCTCTTCCTTTTTAAGCCAGCCCTTATCTAAAATGTAACGCATACCCGCTAAACACAAATCAGATGTAGCAGTGGTGTCCTTCACAATGCGATGTTGCTTATACCCCATCACTTTTTGCAAACGCAAAGTTTGCTTTGCCGCAAAAGTATAATTATCAACCTCATCTTCAAACTTAATACACCGCTCCGGCAAAACACTCAACAGCCCAGTTATTTTTTTGTGATGAAAAACTATTTTCAATCTACCTTACCGCCGTTTTTCTTAACAACCTCTGCAATGGTCTTTGCATTGGCAAAATTTTCCGGAAGAATATCCAAAGCGTCAATCAAGATATCAAACTTTTCTTCCAACTCACTGACTAAAGTAACCATATCAAAAGAGTCCAAGAGACCGTCATTGATATAATCTTGACTGACATCAAAATTTGCTTCCGGTTTAATTTCTTTCAAAATTTTTAAAATTTTATCCATAACTTTTACTCCTTTACAAAAACATATGTCTTTAATCCATTTTTCGATAATCCAACATGTTTATGCATTCGTTCTGCCGATTTATTTCCATCCTCAACCCAACAATTATATTTCTTATCCCTGCACAAACAATTGATAGAGTAATAATGTAGTACCATACCAATCCCTGTATTTCTAAACTCATCTACAACTGCGGCCTGATATCCATACATCACTTGATTCCCCACTGTTTCATAACATTCGATTGCCACTACAACATCATTCTTATACAAGCAATATACCAAACCGCTATTTATCAATTCTCGCAGGTGCTTATCTGTTGGTAAATGTGAAATCAATGGATCAAAAGTATTTAACAATATTTTTTGAATTTGATAACAATCCCCGTCTTTTGCACAATCAATATATTCACCATCATCAAGAAAATTTTTACATAATTGACTACTATCAATTATGTTAGTAAAACAATTTGTGACCCATTGATTCATTACAGTATAGTGCTTAAATCCACAATCTACAAAAACTTTCCTCGTACTTTCTAAAATTTTCCCTTTAACGATATATTCCACAACAAAAGGTTTTTTAATTTTCAACATATCAACAAGTTCCTTTAAATCTTCTTTCTTACTATCGTCCACAAGATAAAAATACACCCGACTGACTCCATTATCATTACGGGACAAAACGACCGCATTATCATTAAACAACAATTCTGAATCCTGCTCATCTGCCACTACTGCCAATTCAACAGGGGGTAAATAATAATTTGATAATGCCTTACGGTTTTTACGTCTGATATTGTTCACCCGAGTTAAAAACTCAACCTTATCAAACATTATTTATGCTCTCTTTCAATTTCAATCTGTCAATTTTCCCATTTGTATTGCGTGGCAAAAGTTGTTGATAAACATACCTTGTGGGTACCATATATGCAGGTAAAGTCGTACCAATTTGTTTACGCAAATCTGCAACAGTTATTTCTGAATCTGCCTCGTAAAAAAATACTATTTCCTTCTTTCCATAATCATACACCGCACAACCATTTTTAACTAACTGCAAAGTGTTGACAATAACATGTTCAATTTCACCTAATTCAATACGTTTCCCCATATGTTTAATCAAACTATCATTACGACCCTTATATACTATCTCTCCTAAATCATTAACATATACCACATCACCCGTACGATAAATTAACTCAGGATAAGATTTATTCAAAGGATTTTGTACAAATGCTGCGGCTGTCTTTTCAGGATTGTTGTAATACCCCATAGCAAGTGATGTTCCACGCACACACAATTCGCCTTCAATATTCTTTTCTGTAACCAATTTATTATCCGCATCCAAAATAAGAATATCTGTATTACGGCATGGATAACCAATTGGAATAGGCTCATTGTCAGGAATATCTCTGTTCACAATATAATAAGTGCAATCTACAGTTATTTCTGTCGGTCCATACAGATTAACAAATTTGGCATTTGGAAAATGTCTGCGCCAATAATTAAATTGCTTGGTTGGAAACACTTCACCAGCAAACCAAACCATACGCAATTCCGGCCAAGGAATTCTTGACAACAAATCCATATTGGCAATGTTCACCATAATGGTGGGCACCCAAAAAATATAAGTTATGTGCATTTCTGCACAATATTGAACTAATTTAGTTGGGAAAATTGTGTATGTTTCGGGAATAATAACCATAGTACAGCCATGAACCATTAACAAACACAATTCATAACTGGAATGGTCAAACACAATAGGTGCCAAACTACCAAACACTTCGTCATCCCTCAACCCTGTTGCAGTGATCGCCCATGTTGTATAATCAATAAAACTTTTGTGATTAAGCACCACACTCTTTGGCGTGCCAGTAGAACCACTGGTATTTATTAAACACAATGGGTCGGTGTCTATAACCTTTTCAAGATTTTGCAAAAGCAAATCATGTTTGTTTTCCGCTACAATCAAATTCTCAATCAAAAGTATTTTGTTTTTATCAAAAATCTCACCTAATTTGCCAACAAACTTCTTATCAGTTATCACAAAGGCCGGCTCAACTAATTGCAAAATATTGGAAATGCGTGCCAAAGGAGTTTTGACATCCAAATTCATATAAGCATTGCCGCTGTAAATAATTCCCACATCGGCAACAATGCTTTCTATACTCTTTGGCAAAAACACAGCAACAGGATGTTTGATGCCAACTCCAGATTGCAACAAATGTGTGCCAACAGACCATGCCTGACCTGCCATATCACCAAAAGAAATCTGTCGTTGATCGTCAACAACCGCCACCTTGTCTTTTTTCGTCAATAGAGTTTGTTCAAAATACTCAAGAACGTTTTTAATCATTTAAATCTACCACCATCCAAATACACATTTCTTCCAGTCATAAATCTTCCCGCATCACTTATTAAAAATGCACATAAATTCGCCACATCCTGTGGTATTCCCAAACCCAATAATTGTTTACCAACTTGTTTGGCAAATTCTTCTTGACCAATATCATCTGCCATTTTATCAACCGCATTACTTGCAATCATTCCCGGACGAACAGAATTAATACGGATATTTTTCATTGCTAATTCATAACTCAAAGTACGCACCGCAGCATCAACAGCCGCTTTAGCCGCTGAATAAGCGGTCTGCCCCATTTCTCCGTCCATTGCCGCATAAGAAGAAAAACCTATTATACTGCCGCCAGCATCAGAAAAATACTTCTTATTTGTTATCTGTTTAACCAAATCCACAAAAGCAAAAAAGTTGATTTGCATTGCTTCCAACAAATGCTTTTTCTTCAAAGCACGCAATGGTAATGTTTTCCCACCACCTGCACAATGAACCAGTCCACTGAATTTTATACCATCTGCTGTTACCTGTTTTAATGCTTCAGCAATAGCATTGCTGTCCGTCAGGTCTAAACCCTTGTACAAATAAAAACCATTTTGTTGCTGCATTTGATTAAGTTTTTCTTCGCTCAAATCAAATGCCACAACCAAAGCCCCTTCACAAGACAAAGTTTTAGCAACAACAGAACCAATACTGCCGCACGCACCGGTAACAAGTATTTTTTTCCCTTTCAAATCTGCAAACATTTTACTTAACCATCAAATTCATCAAATCAGCAACGGTTTTACATTCTCTAACTTGACAACCCTTAATATCCTTGCCAAATTCTTCGTCCATCATTGCGACAAAGGAAAGCACAGCCAAAGAATCCCATTCATTTAATGAATTTAATACTGTGTCCTTTGCCAACTTCCCCTGTTCTAATTCCATCATATCTGCAATTAATGCAATTTTTTCAATATCAGTCATTCTTACCTCCTATATTTTTTTAGCCGGATTTCCAAAAACAGTAACTCCCCTTTTTACTTTTTTTATCACTATGCTACCTATACCAATAACTGCATTATCTTCAACAATCAATCCGGGATGTATGTGAGCACCACTCCCCCAGTATGTAAAATGTCCAATTTTATTATTGCCAGTTATATCTACGTACGACATAATACTTGAATAATCCCCTATCACCGTATCATGCCCAACTGCAGAATAAGTATTGATTAAAATGTGATTGCCTATATTTGTATCAGGTCCGATTCCCACACCCATACTCAAAATAATATCTTTGCCAAGATGTGCTTGAGGATGAACTAATGCCGTTTTATGAATCAAATTCCACCACTCAACCCCTTTTGCATCCATAATTTTTGCTATTTGCTCTTTTGCCTTACAATTAGCAATAGCTATTACAAACACATCATCTGTCTGCGGTTCATATGTATTCACATCACCTAAAACTGGAAGTTGTAGTTTTTTATATTCTTCTTCCAAAAGTTTCACCGTTCCATCAAGAAAACCTTTAATCACAAATTCCGTGCCGTACCCTATAGAATTTTGTGCATGGAAATAAACTTCCCTTGCAAACCCACCAACACCAATAATAATTAGATTTTTCATTTTTTACTCACCACCATAAACTCTTCCATCGTCACACTTGTTCCCGCAGAAACCCCTTCTTTTTTTTAATAATCATGACTATTTTCCACATTTTTTTATGTCACCCCAAAAATCCCATTCCATAAACTTTCAGACATCGACATTTTAAATCGGGCTTCGTATTCATATTTATCATATACTTCTATTTTGTCGTAGTAAAAATCTTCAACACCCACACAACTATCATTTACAAATCTTTTAAGTGCCTGCTCTATCCACACCTTATTTTCATACAATGAAGTGTCTTTGCAATACTGTTTTGCAATAGATATAGCATTATCAACAATATCACCATCATAAACAATGACAAGTTTAATCTTTTGGCAAGTATCATTTGCCAAATCACTACATTTTGGCAAAATAAAAATATGTATAAACATGTAGGCTTCTACTGCTTTTTGTACTATAGAAGATACAAGTTCTTTTTTTTCGGATTCTCTTCGTTTTTTTTGAAATGGCTTCAATTCTGGACAAAGATAATTACTTATATATTTACAATTCTGCGGTACATATGTCTTATCATTAATTTTATCATAAAAACCACCTTTGAATTCTGTAAAAACTATCCACTGATTATCAAAATCAACCATATCAACAGACATTGGTTTTTTATTTACAGAAAACATATCAGCAACAATAGCATCAAATGCAAAGGACATTTCTGAAGGGATATTAACCAAACTACAAGAATTTTTCCCACCTCGTGAGATATCAGATATATATTCCAGATACTTCATCCAATTCTCTCGAATATACTTAATCAAATCCTTATTTACCATCTTCATCAATTCCTTCAAGTAATCGTTTTTTCATAGTTTGCATTCTTACCATCGCCCGAATAAAGTCAGTATAAACAATATCTAAATCATCTGAAACTTTTCTATAGGTAACTTGATATCCATCATCACACATTTCTGTCTTATATGTCTGCATTACATCTCCCAGTTTATATTGCAACGACATTGTTTCAAGTGCCAGCATAAAATTAGGACTATGTGTAGTTAACAAAACCTTAACTCCAATAAATTTAACTAACCGCACTATAAATTCAGCAAAAATATTTTGCCATTCCGGATGTAAATGTGCTTCCGGTTCATCTAAAATTAAAACTGTTTCACGATCCAACAACCCCTCTTCAAATAAATCTTTTACAAGGAAAAACATTTTTGAGCCAGTTGCTAAATTTGAAACCTTAAGTTCCGCTCCTTTTTCAACATAATACATACCATCACTTTTATCAACGCGATCACCAGGCATTACTTCACTGATGAAATTATAAATATCCTTTTTTTCTTTAGTATTCAGCCATGTAGCAAAATAATTATCTTCTCTATGAGATCTAAGATACCTAACCAAATGCTCATCATGCTTACAAATTATACTTTTAGATTCACTACCATATAAGTTGTGTGGCACCATATTATCTGATAAATTATCAACTAAGTATGGATCATCTATCAAAAATACTCTTCTGTAAGGGGAAAATAACCGATCTGTTATTTGAACAAATTCTATTTGATTATCTTTTACACTAAACAATATCGGTTCATATTCAGCAAATTGAAGTTTAATATTGCCTTTTCTTTCATTGTATCTCACAGGAATAATTTGCTTAGAAAATTCATCATTCAAACTTTTTTGGATTCTATTCAGTACGAAGTCATTTATATCAAAATTTTCTAAACGATCTAAAATGTCCGTTACTTTTTCAATAACAATCTTACTTCTTTCAACTAACAACTGCTTCCCTATTGGCAAATTATCATTTGCACTATTTCTGCCAAGGTTAAAAAGTATTTCATCTATCTCTTCTTTGATTGCCAGCAATACGTTTTTAAACTCAACATAATTTTTTTCAGCAAAAGATTTTCTAATAAAAATTTGAATATCCTTTATATGTTCATCAAACAATCCAGATTTTTCTTTAAAGGACATTCTGTAGAGTAGGTGCTGAATTTCATTGACATCACGACTTATATCCCTCAAAAAAATGTCCATTCCTATTTTTTGATCAACTTCTGCCTTTTTCTCATAGTCAGAAATTACATTTAACAAGGAAAATAAAGCCTTTCCAACTGTAGTTTTTCCAGAATTATTCCCGCCAGTAATAACTGTCAAGCCTTTAATTTCAATTTCAGCATTTTTTACTTTGCCAATATTCTCTAAAGTTATTTTCATCTCATCTCCTCCTTCACTCCACCACTACTTTACAAATCCTATCCACATCTTCTGTACTCAACCCTGCATATAACGGCAAAGTCAGCACCTTGTCTGCCAAATATTTCGCCACAGGTGTCTTATCTGCACCTGCCGTTGAATAATTTTTGTAACATGCAAAACTGTTCGTCAATGGATAAAAATATTTTCGTGCTACAATATCCTGCTCTTTTAATTTTTCAAACACTTCGTCACGGGTATATTTATATCCGTCAAAAATCACCGGGAAATAGGCATAATTCTTTTCTACACCTTTTTGCAAAGGGCTTAATTTAATTCCTTTAATCCCTTGCAAATGCTCCATATACCTTTCGTGAACAATTTGACGCTTGGCGATTTCCTCGTCTAAATGACGCAAATTGCAAATCCCCATTGCCGCCTGAAATTCATTCATCTTGGCATTGCCGCCTACAAACTCCACATCTTCCGGCCCACGAATGCCAAAATTTTTCATATCATTTAATATTTGTACCCAAGCATCATTATTATAACACAAAGCTCCGCCCTCAATAGTGTTATATACTTTTGTGGCATGAAAGCTGAACATAGAAATATCTCCAAAGGTGGCACTGCTTTTGCCGTTCAATGTTACACCAAAAGCATGGGCAGCATCATAAATCACCTTTAAATTATGTTTGTCCGCAATCCGTTGAATTGCCGTCACATCACACATATGCCCATAGACATGGACTGGCAAAATTGCCACAGTTTTGTCGGTAATTAAGTCCTCAATTTTAGTTACATCAATGGTATAGTCATTATCATTAACATCGCAAAACACCGGTACAAGCCCATTCCGTACAATGGCGTGTGTAGTGGATGCAAAGGTAAAGGGAGTAGTAATCACTTCACTGCCTTTGGAAAAATTCATTAAGGCAATGGCATTTTCCAAAGCCAAATGGCCATTGGTATAAAGGGTTACATGTTTAATGCCCAATTTACTTTCCAACATAGTTTGCAATGTTTTATGCTTTTCCCCCATGTTGGTAAGCCAACGGGTAGCAAAAATATCCTTTATTTCGTTTGTATATTCTTCCAAACTTGGCAAGGAAGAACGGGTAACATTAATTGTCATTTTGCTTTTTCATCCCCCTAATCAAAGCAATCAAATAATTAAAACTTTCCAACTTGAAAATATACGCCAATCCTGTATAAACACTTGCACCAATTACAAACTGCATAATAAGCATTTGCCAATCAGGTAAAGGCAACTTCCCTGTAAACCACAACACTATACCCATAAAACAAGTGAGCAATATTTGTGGTAACATATCTTTTAACTGCTCCCAATAAGAATACTGCAATAAATATTTATTGGGATAAGAATTTATAAGCTGACAAATAATTGAACTTGGGATTGTGCTTAATGCCAAAGCCAAAACTCCATAAGGCAAGGTCAAAGCAATAAGTATCAGCCCAACAATTTTCTTGGCAATCTCTAATTTTAAAAATATATCACTACGCCCCAAGGCGTTAATAGCATTCAAGTTTGTTGTATGAATTGTCCAAAAAGAATAACTGAAACATAATGTTTGTAAATATGGTACACTGGATAGCCATTTCTCCGTTAAGACCAACCTTACCAATGGTTCACCACACATTGCCAATCCCATCATTAAGGGCATAATTAACAATGTACTGGTTTTAATGGCACGCCTTGCCATTGACCGCACCCGCTCCCGATGGTCTTGCTCCTGTGACAATGTTGGCAATAATACTGCGTCAATGGAAGCCACTAAATTATTAATAATTAACATCGGAAAATTATTTCCACGTTCATAAAAAGCCAAGTCCGCAGGCGTATAAAATTTGCCAATCAAAAGTTGTCTTAAATTATTATAACCCCTGTCTAACAAAGCGGAAATCAATAGTTTCCAGCCAAAACTGAACAACTTGCTTAACCGTTGCCAAGAAAATCGCAAAAGCGGACGCCATTTTACCACAGACCACAAAAGAATTACAGTTAATACCTGACCAATTAGTTGTTGATAAACCAAAGCCCAAATACCCTGGCCCTGATATGCCATATAAATACCGGCTATCCCGGATAAAATGGTTGCAAACAAACTTACAACACACATCCGTTTAAAAAGCATATTACGGGCAACATAAGCACCTTGAATAGCACTCACACCGGAAAAAATAATGCTTAAACTTAAAATCCTCACAACCTGTGTCAAGTCCGGCATGGCATAAAACTTTTCAATCCATGGTGCTGTAAAAAACAATAATGCGTATATACAGACACAAATGAAAAGGTTGAAATAAAATACACTGGAAAAATCCAAGTCATCAGCATCCTTCTTTTGCACAAGTGCAGTTCCGAACCCGCTGTCAACAAAAATTTGTGCCAAGGTTACAAAAACCATAACCAATGCAATGATACCGTAAGAAGCGGGAGCAATAAGACGGGCAAGAATGATGGATACAACAACACCCATAACCTGCGCCCCACACCGTTCAATGTACTTCCATATAAAGTTAGAAAAAAAAGAAGATTTCACAGAGTAAAAACCAATACTTCAATTTTAAGATTGAAAAACTTTATCCCAACACTGTACCCCATATTCTACAGATGTTAATTTTTTTATACTTTCAACATTTTTTTTATAACAAACAATATCGCCATTTACTAGTTCATTCTTTGATAGATTATCAATTTCATCCACATCCCTAACTGAAATCCCATATTGCTTAAAATAATTCCACATGCTTGTTCCTTGTCGCAAATATATTGTTTTCCCCATCTTTAACATACTATATATATTTCCTAATGCTTGCTGCCTATCACAATTAAAAATTCCAATGTCACATGTAGAAAGTAATTTCATATATTCATCATATTTCATAAAATTGAGTATCGGTTGAAATGACTTCCCAAATACTCTATATCCATATTCTAAAACTTTTTGTCTATAATTATCATCGTTACCATACGAAAGAGGACATATAATTCTAACATTACTAAAGTTTTTTTGTGCTAATTTTTGAAAAATTTCAATATGATGATTTGTTTCAGTTGCAGAATTTCCAACCAAAATATTAAATGTCTTACTATCTTTTGCTTCATTTGCTAATTCAAAAACTTTTGGTTGCTTAAATGGATTTCCCATCATTGGCGCAATAAAACTTCTTTTCTTTATACCAACAATATCTTCAAAAACTTTTTGCTCACCCACAATTAGAAAAATTAAACTATTGCATTCTTTAATAAGTTTTAGTTGAAAATATTTATCGATGTAACTTCTACAATCAAATATTGATATTTTGTTACGGAAACAATAAAAATCTCCTCCCCAGAAATGTAGATATATTTTTGCTTTTACATTTCTCGATACAAAAGCAAATAATCTTCCCATTCCCCATATGCCACTAATGATAATTTTATCTGCTAAATCTAATAATTTTTTCAAATCCCCACAATATAATTCCTTGCGTGAACGATTAAAATAAATAACCTTAGCTGAATCAACACATTCTAAAGGAACATCTGATTTGGCAGTTACAAAATAATGCTCATATGTAGGAAAAGCTAATTCCATAAAATCAATATAACCAGATGTAAATTTATCTCTGCAAATAAAATGTAATACTATCATTTTCTATTCTCTCCTTTTATGAATATGTTACAAACTCAATCTCTCCTAAACAAATCTTTTGTATAAACCTTTTCTTGCACATCGTTTAATTGTTCATCATATCGATTAGCAAGAATAACATCTGCTTCATTCTTAAATTTTTCAAAATCTTTTTCTACTCTATATCCCTCAAAATTCACTTCCTTCCATGTTGGTTCATAAACAACAAGCTGTACATCTTGCGCTTTCAACCGTTGCATAATCCCTTGAATTGCACTGGCACGGAAATTATCACTATTACTTTTCATAGTCAAACGATAAATTCCGACAACATTTGGTTTCATAGCCATAACTTGTTCCGCTACAAAACTTTTACGTGTATCATTAGCTTTAACTATTGCTTCAATTAAATTTTCCGGCACTCCTTTGTAATTAGCCAAAAGCTGTTTTGTATCTTTTGGCAGACAATAACCACCATAACCAAAAGACGGATTATTATAAAAATTACCTATGCGTGGGTCAAGACATACTCCGTCAATAATCTGCTTGACATTTAACCCCTTCATTTCTGCATAAGTATCAAGTTCATTAAAATAACTTACCCGCAATGCAAGATATGTGTTTGCAAACAACTTAATAGCTTCTGCTTCGGCAAATCCTACAAAAAGTTGTGGGATATCTTTTTTTATAGCGCCTTCCTGCAATAAGTCAGCAAATTTATGTGCAGCATCAACCAATCTTTTATCTTGCAAATCTGTGCCAACCACTATTCTGGTTGGATAAAGGTTGTCATAAAGTGCCTTGCTTTCCCGCAAAAATTCTGGACTAAAAATAATGTTTTTACATCTTGTAACTTCGCGAATATGCTCTGTGTAGCCAACAGGTATAGTGGATTTGATCACCATAATAGCATTAAGATTACATTTCATTACCAATTTAATGACTGTTTCTACTGCTGATGTATCAAAAAAATTCTTTTTTACATCATAATTAGTTGGGGCAGCAATAATTACCATATCAGCATTACTATACGCCGCCCTAGCATCTAAAGTCGCCCGCAGATGCAATGGTTTTTTAGCTAAATATTCTTCTATTTCTGCATCTTGGATAGGGGATTTTTTTTGGTTAATTAGATTAACCTTTCCCTCAATAACATCCACTGCCACAACATCATTATGCTGTGCCAAGAGTACTGCCAAACTTAGCCCAACATATCCAGTTCCCGCTATTGCTATTTTCATAATTAACTAATTCCTTTACTATATTTTTATCATTTAAAACACAATATTTTTTTAATCAATTTTTTTAACTTCACATATGGATAATGTGATTTAACATACGCACAAATTAAAATTATCATATTCTCTAATAAAGAACTCTCATTATAATTAATCCATTTTAACGTCCAGTACAAATTATTTAT
>JAGHTS010000120.1 GCA_018065225.1 Candidatus Phascolarctobacterium caballi | reverse complement strand
GATGCAGACGAAAGGCACATTGCAGAATCTCACGCAGTCTATGGGATTTTCCGTAGAACAAAACGGTGTTAAAACTTTTCTCCCAATTGCAGATGCTTATCAATGGGCTTTAGACAAGGCAACAATAAAGACGTGGAGCGGCACACAATCGTACAACGAAGCTATCAAGGGAGCTGTTAAAGAGCTGTCCGACAGCGGTGTTAGAACGGTTACTTGGCAAAAGGGAAACCGTATCCACACAGATAACATTGACGTTGCGGCAAGACGTGCCGTTATGACGGGCATTGTGCAAATCGGCTCTAAGTATTCCGAACACATCCGTGAGCAAGTACCGACCGAATATATTGAGGTATCAGCTCACAGAGGTGCGAGAGACGTTGAAAGAGCCGGTGTGCCGTGGGCAAGCCACAAGAAATGGCAAGGCAAGGTATACAGCACTAAAAGCGGTGACAAGTACCCAAACATATATGAGGTATGTGGCTGGGGAGAGGTTGACGGGCTTGAGGGTGCTAATTGCCGCCATATGCATTTCCCGTTTTGGGATGGCATAAGTGAACGCACATGGACAGACGAACAGCTTGCAACTATTGACCGTGCCCCGTTTAAATGGCACGGCAAAACCTATAACGCTTTTCAAGCCGCACAACAGATGCGGTTATTTGAGCGGCAATTACGCAAAGTAAAACGTGAGCTTTTAGCGTACAAGGCAAGCGGCAATGATACCGCCTACAAGGTATCAGCCGCCAAATACAACAAGCTCACAACGGAATACGCAGAATTTGCGAAAGTATCCGACCAACGCATAACCGAACGGGGAAATATCCTTGAATTCGGGTATAAAGACGGGCAAGATGCAATCAAAGCCCTAATAGGTTAAAAAGGGGGAAAACCATGTTTGATTTAGTATGCGGACTCAAACATATCAACGTTGAAAAACGTGAGAGACTGACAAAAGGCTCAAACGGTATTATTGTCAGCTTTTCGTTTGGGCAAGACTGGCAGAATCTCTCAAAGACCGTAATATTCAAATACGGTGCAAATCAAAAAGACGTTATCCTTACAGAAGCAAGCGTTACCATTCCGTGGGAGTGCTTGCAGAATGTGGGTGACGAAATCATCATCGGCATTTACGGTTCTAACGCAGAGGGAACAATCGCAATACCTACACTCTATGCAAAGCTGGGTGAGGTGGTTGAGGGTGCAGACCCCAGCGGTGACGAAAGCTATGAAGCAACAAAAGACGTTGTTGCTCAAGTAATAGCTCTCGCAAGCGATGCAAAACAGCTCTCACAAGAAGCTAAAAGCAAGGTTGATACAATTGACGGTGCAGTCAATGAAAGTGCTGAGAACGCACGTATTGCCGCAGAAAACGCAGTTAAAGCCGCAAGCGATGCCAACGGTGCAAAGCAAACGGCAGATGATGCGAAACGCCTTGCACAGCTTGCTCAAAGTGCCGCAAGTAACGCACAAACCACAGCAAATGCCGCAAACGGTGTTGCTATTGCCGCAAACGACAAAGTTAATTCCATTGACGTAAAAGTAAGCGGCATTTCCACACAAGCAAGCACAGCGTATCAGCTTGCCGCAGATGCAAAGAACGTTGCCGATGGCTCAAACGCACTGGCACAAGATGCAAAGAACGTTGCAGACGGTGCAAAAGCAAAAGCGGATGAGGTTTACACAGCTTATAAAAACGGTGAGCTTAAAGGTGACAAGGGTGCAGATGGCAAAGACGGTTATTCTCCAGTTAAAGGTGTTGACTACTTTACCCCAGCTGAGGTTGATGCGTTTAAGACCGCAGTAACACCGGTTAAGGGCAAAGACTACTTTGACGGCAGAGATGGTGTTGACGGACATACTCCCACAGAGAGCGAAATCAAGGCGGTTATTCAGCCCGAACTTTCGTCGCTTAATGAAGATATTGCGACATTAGAGGGCGAGAATACAAAAAATTTAGACACTTTATTTGCAGAGGTCGGAATCAAGAGGACAAAGATTTCAACATCAAATAAAGCAGGGAATGTTAAAACTATAGACTCTATTTATTTGAATGAAGGTGTGTCGTATAGATTTGAATATGATATAGAAAAGCCGATAAGCGGAATAGTTTATGTATATATCAAAGATGCGACAGGTACAGTGCTTAATGGCAATATTGCGAGCGGAAAAACAAGGATTATACTGACATATTCTCCTGTTTCGGATGGAACATATACAACCACATTCCAAGTATCATCAAGCGAAGCGGTTAAAATCACTTGTACAATAGAACAATCAAATGCTCCTTTGGAAATCATAAAGGAAGATGTTTCGGATGTGAAAAATAGTTTCTTGGAAAAAATTGAAAACTTTACAAGAAACAAGATTGTAAACACGCATGGCGGATTATATGTAGATTGTTCAAACGGAAATGTTGTACAGGCAGTTAATGCTAACTTTGATTCAAAGATTGTTGAATGTAAAAAGGGAGATGCCTTTATTATATTTGGCAAGGGTGGTTCAGGAGATGCAAGACTGTATGGATTTGTAGGGAAAATCTTAACGTCTGATACAAGCAAAGATATAGTTGTTTGCCCATCGACAGAATCTGCAAATGGAAAGAATTACGAAGTTATTTACGCACCAGAATTTAGCAATTTTGTATTTTTTAACTTTTCAAACAATCAAGATTACAAGGTTTTAAAAATCAAAAACAATATTGCTGACAAAACAGAAAATCTTATTGCAAACACATCAAATGTAACTATATCAAAAACAATGTATGAGAAAGACTTGGAATGGGCTTCACGAACAGCATACATTACTGACGATGGCAGAAAAAGCGAAGTTGGTATTAACGTAAAGGCTAGTGATTATGTTGATGTTTCAGAATACGATGCGATTGTATTTACAGCATTAACAAGAGAAAGTGCAACTGCTGTTACTGGGTGTGTTATAACCGATGAGAACCATAAAACATTAACGACATTCGGATTCCCTAATACAAAAGATGGGTATACGACTTACTATTACAGAATACCTAAAAATGCAAAATATGCGGGATTCACAGCATGGTATGACGGAAAATTCAAATTGACCTGTCTAAAATTTGCTGACAACTATTTAGAGAGTGAAACTAACGAATCTAGACATATCAGATTTTTGGTATTCGGCAATAGTTACGGATGCGATTCAATGAGTTACGTTCCTTTTATCCTTAAGAATTTAGGTATTACTTGCGAAATTTACTTATATTCAAGGGACGGTTGCTCACTTAGAGATTTGTACAACAGATGGGAAACCGACAGTGCGACAGACACTGAAACCGATGGAATCCATTCTGGAACATATGCGAGAAACGTATATCATATAGACACAAGATATATGAAAGGTTGGGCACAGGATAAACGTGTGAGCATGAAAACATGCTTAGAGTACGGGAACTGGGATTTTATATCATTGCAACAGTACAGTGCCTACTCCGTTGATGAATCGACATATGAACCTTGGCTATCACTCGATATAGATTTGATTAGACAGTCTGTAGATAAAGCCACAAAATTGGCATGGAATGGTGTCTGTACAAGAGCAAGTGCAGACGATAAAGAAGGTGGACTGTCAGCACTTGTAAATTGCATTAAGAAAAAACAACCATTTGATTTTATCATTCCATATGGAACAGCAATTTTTAATGCACGAACAAACGAAACATTATCAGCATTAGGAGATTACACTACCCATAATCTGTGGTGTTCTGATGGTGTGCATTTACAAGATGGTATTGGTAGATATATTGCATCTCTTACAGTTGCAGAAAGCATTTGCAGGGAATTTTTCCCAACAAAATGTGTAATGTATGACAAGACAAGACCGACCACAGAAAAGATGGCAGAATGGAAAAACCCACAGCAACATTTGCCTGTTGTTGGCATAAACGAAGATAATTGCCTACTGGCTCAGAAGTCCGCTATATTGGCATGTAATAATCCTTTTGAAATTACAACGATAGAATCATTGCCAGTAGCTCCACCAAGACCATAAAAATCTCGACAATCTGAAAAGATAACTAATGTCGCAAAATTAAACGAAAGCGACATAACAGAGGTGTAAAAATGTTTACAACCGGCTTGCTAATGGGTGTGGTAATAGGAATGTTCTTTACCATACTCTTATCAATGAATAACAACAAATATCGTTAAAACGTGGTTATTGCAGTTTTTGCAATAACCATTTTTTATCGCTGACGAGCGTTAAACGGATTTAAAAGCTGACGAGCTATAAACGGGAGAATTAAAAATGGCAGATAACGAAAGAACTTTCACTCAAGAAGAGGTTGACAGCATTGTCGGAGCAAGACTTGCCCGTGAACGTGCTGGTATGCCTACCACAGAAGAGCTTAATGCTTTTCGTGCATGGCAGAATGGCGAAAGCCGCAGAGAAAGCGAAGAGCTTACCGCAACGAAAGCTACACTTGCAACAGCTCAAGCAGACCTTGAAGCCGCAAACAAGGAACTGAATAAAGTTAAGCAAGAAAGCTATCTTACCGGCAAGGGAATCGCAAAAGAAGACATTGATTACTATGGCTTTAAAATCAACGCTATGGTAACCGATAAGAAAACATTTGAACAAGCCGCAGATGAATTCATTGAAGCACATCCGGCAAAGACCGTCTCCGTTGATTTCGGTGGAAATCTTGGTGGCGGTGCAAGTAAAGACAGCCCCAATAATGCGATGAACGCATTACTCCGTAGAGCTGTCAAAGGCTAAAAATATTATTTAAGGAGTTATTACAACTATGGCAACTCAAGTTATCAATCGTACTGACCTTGGTGGACTTATCCCCGAACCCGTGACCCGTGAAATCATTCAAGGTGCTGTTGAAAAATCCGCTGTTCTCTCTATGGGCAGACGTCTTCCCAACATGACCAGCAAGACCCAAACTCTCAACGTTCTTGATGCTCTCCCTATGGCATATTTCGTTGATGGCGATACTGGCTTTAAGCAGACCAGCAAGATGGCATGGGATAAGAAGAAGATTCACGCAGAAGAAATCGCAGTCATCATCCCCATTCCCGAAGCTGTCCTTGACGATGCAGATTACGACATTTGGGGCGAAATCCGTCCTCGCATTGTTGAAGCATTCGGCAAGAAGATTGATGCCGCAATTCTGTTTGGCGATGACAAGCCCAGCACTTGGCGTGATGACGTTCTCACTACCGCAACTACCGCTGGCTCTGTTGTAACCGCAACTACCGATATGTACAAGGACATTTTCGGTGAGGGCGGTGTATTCGCAAAGGTTGAGGAATCCGGCTATGACGTTAACGGCATTATGGCTGGCGTTTCTACTAAGGCAAAGCTCCGTGGTCTTGTTGATACTACCGGCAGACCCCTCTTTACCGCTGACCTTCACACTGCAAACAACTACACCCTTGACGGTACTGCAATGACCTTCCCCATGAACGGTGCATTTGACCAGTCTAAGGCACTCATGATTGCCGGTGATTTCAGCCAGCTCACTTATGCTATCCGTCAAGACATTACCTATAAGCTTCTCACCGAAGCAACCATCGTAGACCCCAGCACTCACGAAATCGTTTACAGCCTTGCACAGCAGGATATGGTAGCTCTCCGTGCAGTTATGCGTCTCGGCTGGGAAATCCCCAACCCCATCAACGCATTTAACGCTGACATGGAGCATCCTTGCCCTTTTGCTGTTTACAAGCCCCAAGCATCAGCCGTCTAATTGACCTTGATTCCATGACTAAAGCACAACTCTTAGAGTTTGCCGAATCTCATGGTATTGTGGGCGTAAGTATGACCCAAACCAAAGCAGTAATGCTTGAAACCATAAGAGGTGCATTGCAATGAATTATTGTGGATACGATTTTTATTTCAATGACTTTTACGGTACAAAAATAGACGGGGAATCTTTTCCCCGTCTTGCCCAAAAAGCAAGCGATTATATTGATTTCTTAACTCTCGGCAGAGCAAAAAATCACAGCGAAGACCCCCGTTTAAAAAGAGCTGTATGTGCACTCGCAGAGGTGTATCAAGAGATAGAGCAAGCAGAATCGGTAACGGCAAGCGGAGAGGTAGCAAGTGAAAGTGTTGGTAGTCACTCTATCACATATAGAAGCTCGGCAGAAACGATTCAAGGACTTAACGCAAAGTTAAAAACCGTTGCGGATATGTACTTAATCGGCATGAGCTGGAATACAAGGGCAATAGGTGTTCGTCATGTACACTCCGCATAAAGTAACGCTCTACCATCAAATAGAGGACGATATAACCGCAGAGGTAAGCTATAACGTGACCGTGCTTGACGGTGTTTTTCTTGACCTTGCACAAGGCTCTAATATCAGTAAAAGCGGAATTAGCGATGCTGATTCCGCAACGCTGTTTATTCCCCTTGACGTTATAGCCTATGACCCCGTTACGATGAAACGCAAGCAATTCTTGCCCCCGAAAGAGTTTGCCCGACAGCTCAACCATGACCAATACTGGACACTTGAGACGGGCGGCAAAAGCTCCGGCTCGGATTGCTATTTTATCAAGGGTGTAGTCATTGACCCGATATCATTCGGCAAGATGCGTGAGAAATACGATTACGTTTATGACATCACAACCGTTGACCTTTAAGATTTCGGAAAGATGACAATGCAACATTGGCAAGTGGGCGGCAAATGATTACATTTAAAACTCATTTTGATATAGACCCGAATCTGTTTGCCCAAAATCAAGCGGACGTTATCCTAACTCAACAAGTTATGAAAGATACACGTCCGTTTGTACCGGCTCTCACTAATTCGCTCAATAACCGTACACATATAGAGCATGGCAATCAAATTGTTTACCCAGCTCCATACGCACGTTATTTGTACTATGGCAAGGTTATGGTAGACAGCGAAACGGGCAGAGGTGCGGTGTACATCAAGGACGTGGGATTTAGATTCCGCAGAGGTGCAACGCTTGTACCAACTGATAGAGACTTAGTATTTACCACAGAGGTACATCCGCAAGCTCAATCACATTGGTTTGAAGCAAGCAAAGCACAAAACCTTGAGAAATGGAAACGGGTACTTGCAAAGGCGGTAACACACTATGGCAAATAAAACATTTGTAAGCCCAAACGAAACAGCGTTTATAAGCCGAAATATGCGTTTTTGGCTCAATTCTTATGAGGATAAGCCGCTTGCCCGTCTTGACTTTGAAAATCTCGCAGACACAAGCGGTTTGGCTCTCAGCGTGATTCAAGGTGCATACAAGACACATCAATACATTACGGGTAAGTATGAAGCAGAATATCAATTCAAGATTCTGTACCGTACTATCTGTAACAGCATTGACGAACGTCTTGATGCAGATGAAGCACTAAACCAATACGCTATTTGGTGTGAAAAAAGCTTGCCGGATTTGGGCGAAAATCTCCGTGCTAAAAAGATTACAATCAATTCAATGTCTTCTTTGCTGGTACGCTATGAAAACAGCGTGGAAGACCATCACATCGTGCTAACTTTAACCTATGAGGTGATTTAAACATGGCAGAATACAATTTCAATACAGCCGCTGGCGAAACCATCGCCCGTGAGCTTCTCGTTGCTTGCCTTAATACTGGTACTGAAAGCCAGCCCGTATGGAGCATTGTAGGCAAGCGTGTTGAGGATTCCAGTACCGAATATGACTGGCAATCCGAAACTAAGCAAGACATTCTCGGCAAGACTTATGGCACTCTTAAAAAGCCCATCATTTCCCAAGGTTTTGAACCTTGTGAACTTGATGCTGGTGACGAAGCACAGCAACTCATTTGGAAGTACGCTGTTGTTGAACAGAACGCACAAAAGCTTGCTAACATGGATATGCTGATTGTCCATGCATATGCTGGATTTGGCGAACGCTATAAATCTTGCATGGTACAAGTAACTGGTGAGGGCTGTGCTGGCGGTGGCAACATCGGTATG
>JAGHTS010000302.1 GCA_018065225.1 Candidatus Phascolarctobacterium caballi | reverse complement strand
GGTTGTCAATATGCTGAACATTGTAATAAAAAAGACGCTCATTGCTGAGCGTCTTTTTTATTTTTTTATTTGCGCTTTGGCATGTTCCGTATCCAAAGTGTTTTGTGTTTTGGCACTATCGGCATAGCGTTTGACTGCCACTTTGATAATATTAAAATCTGCAAGACTGGCAGGCCCGTCAATACAACCGTTTTGGCAAGCCATACCTTCAATATATAGTGGATTGATTTTACCTTCTACCGCATTGGTGACTGTTTCCATACAACTACTCAAACCACTGGCATATTGATGTTCGCCAACTGTACCGCCCAAACCTTCAACAGTGTTGACAACTGCCGCTGTAACTCCTGCGGGCAAGGGGAAACTTAAGCCGAATTTAGATGCTTCGCTTTCAAATGTTGTTTCCGGCAATTTATCAATTTCAATATCCCGGCTTTGAAGTATGCAACTTAATTCTTCAAAAGTCATGACATAGTTTACCCAATTTCCATTTTCACGGGCTTCGGCTTTTTTGGCGATGCAAGGCCCGATAAAGACAGTTATGGCATCAGGGATATTTTCCTTTACCCATTTGGCAGTGGAAATCATAGGGCTGGGTGTGTCGCTGATAAAATGGGTGTAATTTGGCAAATGTTTTTTAATCATTTTTACAAAGGCGGGACAGCAACTGGAAGTCATTAATTTTTGTTTTGCAGGAACTTTATCCATAAATTCCTGTGCTTCCTCTGCCGCAGTAATATCCGCACCTACACCGACCTCCACAATTTCGTCAAAGCCGATTTGCTTTAAGGCAGTGACAACTTGTCCCAAATGTACTTTAAACCCAAATTGGGCAGAAACACTTGGAGCCAACAATGCCACCATTTTTTGATTTTTATTTTTTAATGCCATAATAATCCGTACAATCTGACTGCGTTCATCAATAGCACCAAAAGGGCAGGCGTTGCGGCAGGCACCGCATTGCACACATTTTGTCTGGTCAATTTCCGCTTTACGGTTATCTTTATTGATGCTGATTGCCCCTGTACCGCAACTGCGTACGCAGGGACGGTGAATTTCCAAAATTGCGCCATAGGGGCAACTTTGTTTGCAACGCCCACATTCAATACATTTTTCGTGGTCAATAAAAGCACGGTTGTTAATAACAGAAATCGCTCCTTTGGGGCAGTTGTTCATACATTTATGGGTCAGACAATGACGGCAGGCGTCACTGACATAGTATCTGTCAATAGGACACTGGTCACAGGCGGCTGGCAATACGTCCATAATAGGCAAATCTTTTCGTTCCGGTTGGGTTAAAGTATATTTTGCGGCATCAATAATGTTTAGCCCAAATTGTACACCGAATGCTGCCTGAATACGGTTTTTTAAAACAGCCCGTTCCTTAAAAACACAGCAACGGTAACGGGGAGTGTTTTCCTGTACTTCTTCAAGAATATTGTACACGCTGTCTGTCAATCTGTTTTCCCAAGTGTAGCGTGCCAAATGTTCTAATACCATTCGTCTTAACTTTGCAGTTGCTGTAACTTCCATTTTCTTTCTCCTATTCTGTCAATATTTCGGGACCGTGTTCCGTAATCAAAATTGTATTTTCCCATTGGGCTGATAATTTGCCGTCCGCAGTATAAACTGTCCAACCGTTTTCGGTATCTTCATACCATTCGTCCGTACCTTCATTAATCATTGGTTCTACTGTGATTATCATACCCGGAACTAAGACCATACCCTGTCCTTTTTTCCCCACATGGCAAATAAATGGGTCTTCGTGCATTTCTATCCCCACACCATGACCGCCATATTCTTTCATAATACTGTAGCCATGTTTGTAGGCCATGGCACTTACGGCGGCACCAATGTCGCCAACATTTGCCCATGCTTGTGCGGCGGCAATTCCCCGTTTTAAACATTCACGGGTTATATTTACCAAATCAGTTGCCCGTTTGTTGGCACGCCCGACAATAAACATACGGCTGGCATCAGCATAGTATCCATTTAATTCGGTTGTAATGTCCACATTAACAATATCACCGTTTTTTAATGCATAATCATTAGGAACACCATGACAGATTTCGTCATTAACGCTGGTGCAAATTGATTTTGGATAGCCCATATATGCCAAATCAGCAGGTCTGCCACCATGTTGGATTAAAAATTCATAAACCAATCTATCCAACTCTTCTGTCTTAATACCTATTTTAATGTTTTTTGCCACCAAATCTAAGGCGGCGGTGTTTAGTTTCCCTGCCAAACGGATTTTGTCAATCTGTTCCGCATTTTTTATCATTTCAGGCGCTGGCATTTCTTTGCCTGCTGCCTTTAATTCCTGAATTTTCTGTTGAATATCCGTCATAGTCCAATCCTTTCTGTTTATATATTATAGCAAAAGCCGCCTCTTTTTGCTATAATTAAACAAAATATGGAACAGACATTTACAACCATTGCGGATGTGATATTACACCTTGATGTATATCTTCCGGCAATTATGGCAGATTATGGCAATTACATATATGCAATTTTGTTTTTGGTAGTATTTTGTGAAACAGGGTTGGTGGTTACACCGTTTTTGCCCGGAGATTCATTGTTGTTTGCTTGTGGCGCATTGGCGGCTGCCAGTCCTGACGGAATGAATATTGTTACAGTGATGTTGATTTTTATAGTTGCCAGCGTTTTGGGTGATGCTTGTAACTATGAAATTGGCAAACATGTAGGTATGAATTTGGTAAAAATTACACATGGCTTTGTCAAGCGGGAACATATTGCCAAAGCGGAAACCTTTTATGCCAAGCATGGACACAAAGCAATTTTTTTGGCACGGTTTGTACCTATTGTAAGGACTTTTGCCCCTTTTGTAGCGGGGATTGGACAAATGCGGTATG
>JAGHTS010000192.1 GCA_018065225.1 Candidatus Phascolarctobacterium caballi | reverse complement strand
AAGCAAATCATATTTTTTTGCATAAAGTATCGTCATCAAAATCAACGGAACAACAAAAGTTAATTTTACACCACGATAATAATCTATTTCCAAAAGAAATCTTGCATCCGTCAAAATTGCAGACAAAACCACCGCACCGCACAAACTGAACAATGTACACAAAATAAGACAAATAACAATATTAGCAATAATTTTTGGATAAGAAACATCCTCCACATCATCTAACATATCTGTAATTTTGTATGTGGCAAGCACGGGAAAAACGATCCCTGCCAAAAGTGCCATGACCTGATGGGTTGTTGTAGCAGCAATAAAGTTTTCCAACACGCCAATTCCCGTTGCCATACCCCACAATAAAAGTGCTTTATTAACACCCCAGCCAAAAAGCAGCTGGCAAAGCAAAATTACCCCTGCCATAATTGCCGCAATAACAGGAATCAACAAAAACCTATTGGGAAAATATGTTTCCATTGGTCTGGCAACACCAATTGTAAAACCACGCTTTTTAACCCGTTCAGTCACACCCTTAATATAATCAATATTTTTTTGCAACAAATCTTCCGAACCTTTCAAGAACGGGGTTACAATATTAAAGCGAATGTTTCTTTCATCATCCGCAATCGCCCAACGTCTTAATGCCTCCGGCTCATCAATTTCCTGCATCTCGTAATAATCAATGGTAAATGCACGAATAACATTATAATCGCAATATCTTGCCATCATAATATGTCCATTACCCTGCAAGGGGAAGAAGCCCAACTGCGTCCAACTTTCCTGCATAATTAAAGGAACGCTGCCCATTTTTTTTGCCATGTATTTAATATATTTGGAATAACCAAACATTTGATACCCTGCATGCATCACCCCAACCACATTGGCGCCAGATTGATTAATCCGTTCCCATAAAATATCAATGTCTTTTTCTTCAATACCCCAATAATTTTCTGGTGCAACCACAATATTAAAACCAAGTTTAGCAAAACGTTTTATTTCATGGCTCATAACTCCCATAGGAAGTTGTTGCATCGCCCGTTTTAATTTACCGTCATGCAAATTTACAGGTACAGTACTACCTATAATTTCCATACTGCGATTAGGACTTTCCCCGTAAACATTAACTTGTTTTTTCCAACGTCTTGTTGCAACTTCAACAAGTTCATCAAAAATATGTTCATGAGTTTCTTTGGCAATGGCCCTGTCGGGATAAATTTCCAATTCAATAGCCCCCGTGCGTGCCAAACGCTCCAAAGTAGCATCATGAATTACAATTGTATTAACCCCTGCATCCTTAACATCACGGTACAAATCATTTTCCAAATCAAAATATTCCTGAATATCATCCGTATGTTTGCCTGCCGCTTTGATAAGTTCATAGCAATCCCTATGACAAACCGCCTGTGCCACCGTTTTATTTATTGCTTCCAGACCCAAACGGGGAGTCAAAACAAAACTTGCCGCCAAAAGCCCAATGCAAATTATAACTAATGCCCAAGTATAAAAACTTTGTTCCTTTAAAACAAATCGTTTCATAAATTACCTCAAACTTTTTTTTGCTGACTGCGTAAATAACTTTCCACAAAACCCCGTAAATCGCCATCCATTACCGCTTGAATATTACCATTTTCAAAAGAAGTTCTGTGGTCTTTAACCAAAGTATATGGTTGAAAAACATAAGACCGGATTTGACTGCCCCATTCAATCGCCTGATAATTTCCCGCAAGTTCATCAATCTTTGCATCCTGCTTTGCTTTTTCATATTCATAAAGTTTGGCACGAAGCATTGTCATACACATTGCCCGATTTTGAATTTGGCTCCGTTCATTTTGACATTGCACAACAATCCCAGTTGGCAAATGTGTCATCCTGACAGCACTACTTGTTTTATTAACATGCTGACCGCCTGCTCCGCTGGAACGATATGTATCCACACGAACTTCATCCATATTGATATCCACATCAACACTTTCATCAAGTTCCGGCATAACATCAACCGCCGCAAAAGATGTATGGCGACGGGCATTGGCATCAAAAGGTGAAATCCTCACCAAGCGATGCACTCCTTTTTCACTCCGCAAAAAACCATAAGCATTATGCCCGTTAATTTTTAAACTTACACTTTTTATTCCCGCTTCATTTCCGGGAAGCAAATCAAGCACGCAAACTTCATAACCGTTTTTTTCGGCAAATCTTGTGAACATTCGTAAAAGCATCTCTGTCCAATCTTGTGCTTCCGTGCCGCCCTCACCCGCATGCAAAGTCATCAGTGCGTTATTGGCGTCATATTCTCCCGAAAGCAACATGCCCAATTCCAAATGTTCCAAAGATTCTTTAATTTTTGGCAAAAGTTCATCAAGTTCTGCCACCAAACTTTCGTCATGTTCCTCTGCCGCCATCTCTTGCATAACAAAAGCATCATCCAAAGAACTTGTTAATTTATCAAACTCCTCAACTTCCCCTTTAAGTCCGTTCACATCTTGGGCAATTTTATTTGCCTTATCAGGGTCATCCCAAAATGTGGGATCTGCCATGCGGTGCTCCAATTCCTGCACCCTGTTTCTTTTTTGATCAACTTCAAAGAGACCTCCTGAGTTCCAAAAGTTTTTCCTGTGCCTTTTCCAATTCCGGCTTATATTCTTCAATCAGCATTTTCCTGCTCCTTCACAATTTCTGCATCTTCAATTTCATTATTTTCTTTTTCCAACGGATTTTGATTTGGTTTTTGAGGTGGTTCGGACGGTTCTTCTGTTACGACATTAACCCGATACATATACCGCACCACATCATCTTGAATTGCTTCAAGCATTGCTTCAAACATATCATACGCTTCAAATTTATATTCCACCAAAGGATCTTTTTGCCCATAAGCACGCAAACTTACCCCTTCACGAAGCATATCCATAGCACCCAAAAGCTCCATCCAATGCATATCAACAACTTTCAGCATAACAAGATTTTCCAATTCACGCATGATGTTCTCGCCAACCTGTGCTTCCCTTGCGTCATAAACATCAACAGCAAGTTTATGCAAAAATTCATCCAATTCTTCACGACTGAAATTTGCCAATTTTTCTTCTGTCAATTCGCCACGCGGAGCATAAAAATCTTCCGCATAAGCAATAAGTGCTTTTAAATCCCAATCTTCGGAATAAACTTCCGGCGGTGCATACATATCAATCGTACGATCAACAACTTTGGAAACCATTTCCATAATTTTTTCTTTAAGCGACGCCTTACGCATAATCTTTTTACGTTCCGCATAAATAACTTCACGTTGCTGATTCATAACATTGTCATATTCCAAAACGTATTTACGGATAGAAAAGTTTCTTGCTTCCACTTTCTTTTGAGCATTTTCAATAGATTTTGTACCCAAACTCTGTTCAATCGGGTCATCATCTTCCAAACCCAATTTATCCATAATGCCTGCAATACTTTCACTACCAAAAATACGCATCAAATCATCTTCCAAACTTAAATAAAATTTGGAAGAACCCGGGTCGCCCTGCCTTGCACAACGTCCACGTAATTGATTATCAATACGGCGGGACTCATGACGCTCCGTACCAATTATATGCAAACCGCCAAGTTCGGGTACCCCTTCTCCC
>JAGHTS010000174.1 GCA_018065225.1 Candidatus Phascolarctobacterium caballi | reverse complement strand
CTCTTTTGCACTCCCGCCTTTGCAAATTCAAAATCAAATGCCTTTTCGAAGTGAAAAGTGCAAAAAGTCAAAGTAAAAGTGTCGCCACTTTCGTGAAAAGTGGCGACACTTTTAGAACGCATTTTTGTGAAATTTGGCACTTTCAAAGCAAATTTTCGGCAGTTTTGTATACAAAATCATAACTTTTGTATACAAAACCCAAGATTTTTTACAACTATTCTTTCAATTTTTCATTACATGCCTTGATAAAAGCATCAACATCAAGTCCGTGTGCACCGGCACCTTCCCCTATTGTTTCAAATTGAGATGCCATACAACCCACACATCCTAATCCAAATTCTGCAAAAACTTCCAACAATTCCGGATGTTGTTGTACCGCCTCAATGATACCTGTATCCTTGGTAATCATAATTTCTCCTCCCTCAACTTTCCCTGATATTCTTCGGCAACCTTTGCCACAATATTTTTAACAGATTCATCAACTTCCTCGTCTGTCAATGTCCTGTCTTCTGCCTGATAATAAAGTTTAAACGCAATAGATTTTTTATCCGCACCAATTTTTTCACTGGTGAACACATCAAAGCAAACCACATCTTTTAACAACTTGCCGCCATATTTATGGATAACAGTATCCAGTTCAGCATTGCTGACAGTGGCAGGAACAAGCACAGAAATATCCCTTTGCATACTTGGGAATTTAGGCATATGTTTATACTGCGGAACAGCCATAGAATATTGAACAAAAGGTTCAATTTCCAGTTCCAAAACAAACGTATCTTCCGGCAAATCAAAATTGTCACTTACTGATGGATGCAATTCACCAAAGAAACCAATCTTCTGCCCGTTCAGTTCCACATCACAACTTTTTCCCGGATGCATAAAACTGTCTTTGCAATAATCAAATTTATAACCCGTCACACCCAACCGTGCAAACAGTCCTTCCACAATGCCTTTCATATCATAGAAATCAACACAACCACTCCTGCCGCACCAACTGATTTCATTACAACTGCCACACAAAACTGCCGCCACCCGCATCGGTTCAACCGGGAAATCTTTTAGAGGCAATTCTTTAGGCAAATATGCCCTGCCAACTTCAAAAATCGCCACACGTTCTGCCTGACGGGAAACATTATAGTTTGCCGCACCCAACAAACTTGGCAACATCATGGTACGCATTACCTTAAAATCATCCGTAATTGGGTTCATCAAACCAATAACTTTACGACGGCTGTCATCCTTTGCCAACTGCAGTTTGTCAAAGACATTTTCATTAACAAAACTATAGGTCATAACTTCATCAAGTCCGGCACTTACCATATAATCCTGCACTTTGTCCCGCACATCTTCCACCATAGATTGACGGCCTTCCGCCATACATAATGAAGGATAATGGCTTTCAATATGGTCAAGTCCGTGGATACGGGCAATTTCTTCACTGATGTCTGCCGCTTCGGTTACATCACCCCGCCAACTTGGTACGGTAATAACCATTGCTTTGCCTTTTTCTTCTACTTTAAATTGTAACGACCTCAAAATTTTAACCATTTCCTCTCCGGAAATTTCCATGCCGATTCTTCCAGATATTTCAGAAGGTGTAACGGTAATTACTTTGGCATCAACCGGATCAGGATATGCTTCCGCAATACCTTTGACCGTTTCACAAGCACCCATTTGTTCCAACAAATTTGCCGCCCTGTTCAATGCATTATGTGTCAACACAGTATCGACACCACGCTCAAACCTGCCACTTGCTTCACTACGCAATCCCAAAGCACGGCTGGTACGGCGGATACTTGCACCATTAAAACTTGCGGCTTCCAACAAAACATTTATGGTTTTGTCCGTAACTTCCGTATCAAGACCGCCCATAACACCGCCCAAACCGACTGCCCGTTTGCTGTCGCCGATAGTAATCATATCCGATGTCAAACTACGTTCCTTTTCATCCAAAGTAACCAATTTTTCACCATCACCGCCACGACGGACAATCAAAGTATGGTCTGCAACTTTGTCATAATCATAGGCATGCATTGGTTG
>JAGHTS010000070.1 GCA_018065225.1 Candidatus Phascolarctobacterium caballi | reverse complement strand
ATAAATATTAGCTTAGCCAAAATTCCCGTCCACAATATTTATAGTATTCTTATTAACAACAAGTGATTGATTTATATTTTCAGTATTATCAACATCAACTTTTGCTCCATAAACAGAGATTCTATCATAATCGCCCCCGTTAATTGTTACTGTATTTTGCTCTGCATTACCATTTCCATGTGTACATCCTCCATGAACATAGGCATAATCGCTACAGGTTGCATTATTAATTGTTACAACATTATTTTTTACATTGCCTTTTTCAGTATAACCGCCATAAATGCTAACTTCATCTTCAAAACTTCCTGCTTCAAGCGTTACTGAATTTTTTTCTGCATTGCCTTTTATTACGCTGTTACCGCCATAAATATTAACTCCTTCTTCAAATGTTCCGTCTTTAATTGTTACCTTGTTTTCATTGGCAGCACCATCAAAAGCAAAACCTCCAAAAATATCTCCGTTAAATGTTCCGTTTTCAATCAACACTTCATTGTAAATGGCGATAATACCCGAAAGTCCGCCCCCAACTGCCGGCATTGCTTCTACGCCATCATTATAAATTCCATTATGAATAACAACTTTATTATCCACCGCACTTCCACCATTCGCCACACCGCCTAAAACGCCATAGTATGTACCTGTGCAAATTTCCACACTATTTAAAATTGTCTCACCCATTCCCATATTATAACCGCCATATACCATCGGATGTCCATCAGACAAATTTTCCACAACAACAGAATTACCTGCAACCGTTCCTTCTCCATCATAGTCCGTTACAAGGTACCCGCCTGCAATATTAACATTATCAACCAATTTTATACTATGAATTATCACTTGATTATTGGAAGCAGTGCCAAGATCACCATCTTCTTCAAATTGTGCGTTACATCCGCCAACAATAAAACTATCATCACTATCAGTTCCTTGAACAGTTCCGTCAATAATTTCCACTTTATTACCATCAACACTAACTTTACCGCTACCATCAACCGCTAACGCACCAAATATTCCTTTTATTTCGCCCGTACCCTTATATGTTCCCCTGCGGACAATAACCTGATTGTTGCTGTATGAAGTTGTCGGCGTGCCATCGGTAACATCCGTATTGCCCAAAACATTGTAATTATATGTTTTGGCAGTGTTGGCAATATCATCCGTTGTCCCACCCCCATCGTTATAATAACAATCCCCAACTTTTGATGTTACCCCACCTGTGATAATATCAAAATCCGCCTTGGCATTGATGTCGCCCTTTCCATAAACCAATTCTTTGGTACCGCCAAAATCTAAAATTTGATATTTATAGCCGTCCACATCATCCCATTTATACATCTCCGTATCAGCATCCCATTTAGAATCAGAAAGACCATCAGTTTTAACATTTTTGATAAGGGTAATATATTCCCCGTCCTTCAAAGAAAGTTTGTTCAAATTGGTTGTAAATGCAATATCACCATTACTATCATGCAAAGCAACTGCGGTTTGTGATTTTATCATAACTGTATCCGTTGTTGCCCCCGAAGGAATTGTGAAATTCATTTTTTGAAAATAATTTACATCCTTGGCTTCGCCGGCAATAACAGTTTTCACCAAATTCAAAACATTTGCACTACCACCCGTACTTCCCATACCGCCATAATAAGAAATGCCTGCCGCAAAATCCCCGCCCGAAATTGTCAAAATATTATTTGAAGCAGCACCAGTAGCCAATCCTGCTGCAATCGTAAAATCTTCCCCCCCTGTAAAATTTCCACCTTTAATATTTACCTGATTACCAACTGCATTGCCTCCTATTCCAACACCGCCAGCCAATACACCACTGCCACTAATTTTAATTTCACCGTTATTAATATTCACGACATTATAATCAGCATTGCCTGTACTCTCCACATAACCGCCAACCACATTAATTTGAGCACCACTTATACTGCCACTTTCAATATTCACGACATTTTCATTGGCACTGCCTTTTTGAGTAGCACCTCCACAAACAGTACTACTACTACTTTTTGTAATGGTAATAGTATTTTCTTCTGCATTACCTTCACTAATATCAGCACCCGCAACTTTTTCATAAACACTATCGGAAATTTCTAAAATATTTCCCGCTGCTTTGCCTTTTGCATTTCCATCTTTCAAATTTGCTACTATAACGGACTTGCCAGTGCTTCCGGAAACTGTTACTTTATTTTTATTCACTTCTGTATCATCACTTCCTCCATCCACATAAACGCCCACAATAAAAGCACATTCACTGGCAGAAACTTCCACTTCATTACTCTCTGCCGTTCCGCTTACCATCTTCACTGCACCAAATGTTGACAACGAAGAATCAGAAAAAGGAATAGTGCCGTTGGTCATAGTTGCTTTGTTGCCCGAAGCACTGCCCTCAGTTAAATATAC
>JAGHTS010000226.1 GCA_018065225.1 Candidatus Phascolarctobacterium caballi | reverse complement strand
ATAAATCACATCCAAAATTCACATAAATGTGAAAAATTTATTCTATTTATTATACCATAACATAATGTAAATATGTCAAATAAAATATTCTCAACTTTGCTGCAAATTTTTTAAATAATTTGCAAATTTTCCCTTTAAGTCATCCCTGCGTAAAGCAAATTCCACACACGCTTCTAAAAATCCTTCTTTATCGCCAATATCATAACGCCGCCCTTCAAAATCATAGGCATACATTTTTTCTTGTTTTGCCAAAACTTTTAAAGCATCCGTCAATTGGATTTCCCCACCCTTGCCCGGTTCTGTTTGTTCCAAAATCGGGAAAATCTGTGGTGTAATAACATAACGTCCCAAAACCGCCAACCTGCTTGGTGCTTCATTGGGATTGGGTTTTTCCACCATATCTTCAACAACATAGGTACGCTCGCCAACGTTCCCTGCGGTCTTGACAATACCATACAATTTTGTCGCTTCCTGTGCCACCGTCTGCACCCCCAGCACAGTCCCGTCCAACTTGTCATAAGCATTGATTAACTGACCCAAAGCAGGTTTTTCGTCGTTATATACAACATCATCCCCAAGCAATACCGCAAACGGCTCGTTACCTACAAAATCTTTAGCACACAAAATTGCATGTCCCAAACCACGTGCCACTTTTTGACGGACACTGTGGATACGGATATTACTGATTTTCTGCACCATAGCCAACTGCTCTTTTTTACCGTTGTCAAAAAGATTTTGTTCCAATTCAATATTACGGTCAAAATGTTCCTCAATCGCCCCCTTATTACGGCTGGTGATAATCAAAATTTCCTCAATACCGCTGGCAAGCGCTTCTTCAATAATATATTGAATTGTAGGTTTGTCCACTATTGGCAACATTTCTTTGGGAATTGCTTTTGTCGCCGGCAAAAATCTTGTTCCCAACCCTGCCGCAGGAATTACCGCCTTACGAACTTTTTGCATTTATGCCTCCTCACCGCCAATGAGTTGTAGCAATTCTTGTGTTTTGTACGCACATAACTGCTTGTCACCGCGAGTTTCCACATTCAAACGTATTACCGGCTCCGTATTGCTGCTCCGTACATTAAATCTCCACTTGTCATACGCAACCGACAATCCGTCAACTTTATCAATTTTGCCGTCACTATAACGTTTTTCCAATGTCTGCAAAATCACCTGTGCATTGTCCACTTTACGGTTAACCTCACCACTGCAAGGGAACATTTGCATCCGTTCTGCCACCAAATCACCCAAAGATTTGCCAGTCATACATACATATTGGCTGACCAAAAGCCAAGGCAACATACCGCTGTCACAACAGGTAAAGTCCCTAAAATAATGATGGGCACTGCTTTCGCCACCATATAATACACCCTGTTTACGCATACACTCTTTCATAAAGGCATGGCCTGATTTATACAAAACCAACTCCCCGCCCAAACGTTTGACAATTTCTTCCGTGTTCCAACGCACACGGGGGTCATACATAATCTTTGCCCCCTGCTCTTTGGCAAGAAAAACCTCCGCCAGCAAACCCACAATATAACTTGCTTCCAAAAAATTACCTTTTTCATCATAGAAAAAGCAACGGTCAAAATCCCCGTCCCAACTGATACCCAAATCCGCTTTTTCCTGACAAACTTTTTGTGATGTTTCCTGCCGGTTCTGCTGCAACATAGGGTTAGGCACCCCGTTGGGAAAATTACCGTCCGGCTCCTCGTGCAAAATCACATATTCAAAAGGCAAATGTTTGGCAAGTTCCTTAAACACAGGCCCTGCACCGCCATTGCCGGGATTAACTACCAGTTTTAAAGGTTTTAATTTAGACAAATCAACAAAACCCAACAAATGCTTTACATAATCTTGAAGTATATCTTTTTGACAAACCTTACATTTAACCGTACCAACCGCTTCATGCTTAAATTCATTGTTAACCGCTTCCTCACCAATCTCTTTTAATCCCGTATCTGCCGAAATAGGTCTGGCACCATTGCTGACCAATTTCATTCCGTTGTATTCCTTGGGGTTGTGGGACGCTGTAACCATAATGCCGCCATCCGCCTGTAAAAAGGTTGTGGCAAAATAAACCATCTCCGTACCACATTGACCAATAAAACAAACATCTGCCCCGCCGTCTGTAAGCCCTTCTGACAACGCTTTTACCAAACTTGGCCCGCTTAAACGGATGTCATGACCCACCACAACTTTTTTTGCCTGCAATTTGCGGGCAAAAATCCTGCCTACACGATAAGCCAATTCTTCATTAACTTCTGTGGGATAAATACCCCGCACATCGTATGCCTTAAATGCCACATTGGTCAGTTTCATTTTTTGCCACCTCGTTACAGCTTTACATCAATAAAAACTGCTTTTTTAACGTTAAAAATCACTTTTAACATTAAAAACTCGTTTTTTTAAGCAAAATAATATATTAATGAAATTATAACAAAAATGCCTTGCACCTGCAAGGCATTTTCCGTCCATATACTTTTTTATCCTACTTTTTCTTTTTGCTCATTTCCTCCCCCATTGCCGTCAATTTGGCAATTTTGGCATCCTGTTCAGCCACAACATCTCTTAATGCGTTAAGTTCTTTTGCCATAACCGCTTTGCTTGGCAGTTTTTCGCCAACACACTTGTCCAACGCAATATTAAAGCCAAGATTGTACATATTGTTGTCGTTGCCCACCGCAGCACCACAGTTCATCATAATTCTTGGGTTAAAGCGGTAGAACATTCCCATTGCCACCGCCCTTTCGCCTTTGTATGAACCTAACCCTGCACTGAATGTCAGGTTGCAGTCATCGTCACAAATGGGATGCATTGCCGCCAACGCCGCTGCCCCTGCCCCGACCTTGTTTATTCTTGTTCCCATTTTGTCTATGCGGTTCTCCATATTTTCCACTTTGTCCTGCAACGCATAAAACGCTTCACCGCTGCCTGTTGCTCCAAGTGCCGCCTGCAACTGTCCGTAGTTGACTGCGTCTGTGTCATTTGTACCGGGTGCGACATTGACGATTTTGCGTTCCGACCCTGCGGCACCTACGCTGACAGTGTTGGCACCTCCGTCTGCGGAACCGTTGCCGAGTATTACTGAATTGTTGGATGTGGCTGTTACTCCGTTTCCAATTACAAAGGTATTGTCCCCGCTGACGGTGTTGTCATTACCCAATGCATACGAGCCACTGCCTGTAATATTGTTGGGGTCGCCAAATGCACCTGAACGGCTTCCGCTTACTATGTTACCATAGCCGACCGCTGTGGATTTTTCACCTGATACTTTATTGCCTGACCCGACTGCTGTGGAGTTTGCGGCTGCGGTTTCGTTTCCGTAGCCAATGGATACTGTGTTTTCCGCATTGGCTTTGGAACTGTTGCCAAGTGCCAAGGCGTTTTTCCCGATGGCTTCTGTATTTGTACCGCCGATGATGGCTGTTTGGTCTGTGTCCCCGCCTTTATGAACCAAAACATCGGCATCACTTTGGCTGCCGCTGCCACCGCCTGTGCCGTCTGTAGCACTGATTTTGATGTTGTTGCCGTCTTGGGCAAAGGTAATGTTGTCTCCTGCCACAAGCCAGAAGGTGATTGTTTTTGTCGTATCAACTTTGCTTGTCAGTGTCAGGTTTGCTGAACTGCCTGATACTGTTGCACTTGCGGTGTATGCGTCTGCTGGCGAATGTACAATATAAGTGCAACAAAATAAAAATGACACATAGACTTCTGATAAAATAAAGTTGAGAAAAAATCAAAATTTCAGGAGGTAACTATGCGTCATTACAAACATCTT
>JAGHTS010000295.1 GCA_018065225.1 Candidatus Phascolarctobacterium caballi | reverse complement strand
GTCACTGCCCCTGTTACAGTGGTAGTGCCGCCTGCACCGGCAACAACCCCTGTCAAGTTTCCTGCATTCAAATACAGGTTTGAATTATTGGTTATCGTCCCGCTGAAACCGTTGGCGATACTGGTTATAGTGCCGTTGTTGGTGGCATTGGTAATCCGTCCGGAAGTTATTGTTACCGTACCGCCGCTGTTGTTGGTAAGGTTACCGGCAATTACACCGCCGTTGACCGTAATGGTTGCAGCGCTGTTATTGGTAACAGCACCGGTAATAGTACCTGCACTGACGGTCAGTTTGCCTACAGTTCCATTGGTAACAACTGCATTGGCATTGTTGCCTCTGCTGACAACAGTACCATTGATAAATGTTGTGCCGCCGGTCCCCGTGATAGCACCATTAATTGTACCTGCTGAAACATTTAATGTTTTGTTGTTTACTATAGCACGGCTGAGTACACCGGAATTCATATTTATAGTACCGTTATTGGTAAATGTGTTTGAACCGGTGAGAACTGCAGCATTTCCCAAAGTAAATACACCGGCGGCGTTGTTGGTTATTACTCCTGAAACCGCCCCGCTGTTAAGGGTTGCTGTACCTGTATTATTGATTGACCCGCTAATAGTACCACCGCCGACCGTAATGGTTGCACCGCTGTTATTGGTAACCGCACCGGTAATATTACCTGCGCTGACGGTCAGTTTGCCTGCACTTGCCTTGGTTATAACTGCATTGGCATTGTTGGCGTTGCTTGTAACAGTACCGTTGATATTGGTTATGCCGCCAGTCCCTGTGATAGCGGCATTAAGGGTGCCTGCCGCAACATTTAATGTTTTATTGTTTACTATGGCACGGCTAAGTGTGCCGGCAGTATAATTTACAATACCATTATTGGTAAACGTGCCACTGTTAACAAGATAACTGCCATTGGCAACTGTAACTGTACCTGCTGCATTGTTCGTAACAGCACTTACCGCACCACCGTTAATAGTAAATGTTTTGTTATTTGTTACCAGCCCTGTTTGAGTTCCTTTGGTAATTGTATATGTACCTGCTGTCCCTATGGTAACAGCACCGCTTATGGTACCTGTACCGTTAAGCGACATTGTATTATTGTTGGTCACTGTACCGCTGACTTTGCCGTTTGTCACATTAAATGTCCCGTTGTTGGTTACAGCACCTGTCTGGTTTCCTGCCGTAACTGTATATGTAGCTCCTGCACCTATGGTCACACCACCGCTTACGGTACCTGTACCGTTAAGCGACATTGTCTTATTGTTGGTCACTCCAACGCTTACTTTACCGTTTGTTACATTAAATGTTCCGGTGTTGGTTACCGCACCTGTTTTTACTTCGCCGCCGCTGACAGTTACTGTGCCTGAATTTGCAATACCGCCGGTGACTGCACCTGCACTGATGTTTGCCGTCCCGCTGTTGGTCAATTTACCCGACAAAGTCCCTGCTTTCGCAAAGGTCAATGTGCCGCTGTTGCTCAATGCGGAACTGTACGTACCTGTTCCTGTTTTAAGTGTACCGGCATTGGTAAATGATGTGGCATTACTGATATTGCCGCTGGAACCGCTCATATCCAATGTCGATTTAGCATTGATATTTATGGTTTTATGTCCGGTTATGCCTGCAACACTGGTCATGGTAACTGTATTTGCAGTACTGCCATTACCGATAGTAACAGTTCCGGTACTGTCACCGGCAATACCCCCGTCCATACTTACAGTACCATATAAATTTATTTTGTCACTTTTGTCACCATAGATATCGTTGGCGTTCAAAGTTGAACCACCATTCTTCTGCTTGTTGCCGGTAAACTTTGCCGTGCCGCTAACTTGAAATATGCCCTGATTAATCCAAACAGCACCGCCAATACCGGAAGAAGTATTGCTGGTAAAATTAACCGTTGCACCGGAATTGATGTAAATGCCTCCGTCACCACTACCAGTCCAATGGCCGATTGCACCGCCTTTGCCGTCCGTTGTAGCCCATGTATCAGAACCTTTGTTAAAAGTTGTGGTACCGCTTTCAAATATTATTTTTGATGTACTCCAGCCACGGACAGCTCCGCCGTAACCTGTAAGTTTATTCTCTTTGCTTGTTACCGTACCGCCGATAATCCTTACCTCGCCGCCGGACGTTTGAATCAAGCCGTGTTGGGCGGGGGAATGGATATAGTCCAGATTGGTCTTGAAAGTGCCTCCGGTAACAGAGATTGCCGCCCCGGAATAGATATGTTGAGAATTACTATATAACCCGCCTGATACAGTAATTGAACCTTTTAAAGCGCTTGATGTGTTTATGGCGCTGCTCACTGTTGTTGTATTTTTAAAATTAATATTGCCGGAATTTGTTATTGTGCCGATTAATTTGCCGCCGCTGATGTTCACAGTCCCGGCATTGGTAAGGTTGGACGTGCTGTTCAACATCTGCATTTTGCCCACAGTCAAGGTGGCGCCGCTATTAACATTCACCTTTTGATTGTTTGTCACATACCTGATACCGTTATTCATATTGGTTGTACCGCTAAAGTTTGCCGTTGCCGCAACAGTTGCCCACATGTCAAGGTTGTAGCCGCCGTTATTCGTATCACTGAACGTGTTGGTGCCTGTAAAATTCCATGTTGTAGTAGTGTTACACATCATAAGTGTGGCATGACCAGTATTGTCATCATGGTTTTTAAACGTGCAGCCGTTGATGGTTACGGTGCCGGCATCGGAGCCAATGGCACAACCTGAATACAGTGTTTTGTTGCCGTCAAAAGTGACAGACTGAAATGTTGCACTGGCGCTGGCATTATTCACCCACACGACACCGCCACGCCCCCAGTTAGTTACGCCGAAACCTTTCAATGTTCCGCTTTTGATTGTCAGCGAGTTGGCTGTATCTATTCTTATTCCCCACTTCCCGTTGCCGGTTATTGTCTTGCTGTTCAAATTGATGGTCTTGTTGGCTTTACCCATTACTCCAATGTTCTGGTCAAGGGTTATATTGCCGCTGGCAGTATAACTTGTACCCGTACCTTTGGCGAAAGTGGAAAAAGCGTCCGCCGCAAACGCCCTGCCAAAAATCTGTTCATCAAGTG
>JAGHTS010000122.1 GCA_018065225.1 Candidatus Phascolarctobacterium caballi | reverse complement strand
TCAATCGCTTTTAAAGGATATATATTAAAGAAAATCAAAAGAATAAATAGTACAGAAATAACCACAATTCCAAAAGTCAAAAATTTTTCAAAAAAGCTCTTGACTTTTTGACTATTGCGATGTAATATAATGACAACAAAGATGTTAGCACTCTAAACAAAAGAGTGCTAACAAGCAAAGAAATAAGCAGAAATGCGGTGTTTGAGAGATTATGGAAAAACTTGATGACAGAAAAAAGAAAATTCTGCAACTGATAATTGAAGATTATATAAGCACGGCTGAACCGGTGGGGTCAAGAAATCTTGCCCGAAAATATAACCTGAATCTTTCGGCGGCAACAATCCGTAACGAGATGAGCGATTTGGAACTTTTGGGGTATTTGGAGCAGCCCCATACTTCCGCAGGCAGAATTCCCAGTGTGCAGGCATACCGTTTGTATGTGGATGAGTTGCGTGAGAAACCCAACAATCTGACCAAGAGCGATATAGAAATGATTATGAGTTCTTTTAACGACCGTCAGAAAAGCATTGATGATATTTTTAAGGCGACTGCCAAAATTCTTTCACGGATGACCAAAAATGTTTCTATGGTGTTGGCAGACCAAGACGATACAGCAATTTTCCGTTATATAAAATTTTTGCCTTTGGACGAAAAACATGCAATTTTGGTGCTGGTGACGGACAACGGGCATGTGGACAATGTGACGATTGATATTCCCAAAGGTATGGAAACAAGGGAATTGGATTATTTGGCGAACAGGGTCAGCGAATTGCTGGCAGGGCATCCGTTAAGTGATATCAACGAAGAAATTTTGGAAGCGGTGCATACCAATGTGGCGGAGGACAAAGTGTTGTTTGCCTCGTTGCTGGCAACTATCAGGAGAATGGGCAGGACCCGTTCCAAACAAAAAGTTTTTTTGGGCGGAACCAAACAACTTTTAAACCAGCCGGAATTTCAGGACGTGGACAGGGTGCGTGGCTTGTTGGGGATTTTGGACGAGGAGCATGTGGTCAGGGATTTGCTTAATGCCGGTGAAGACAGCGGGTTAAGGGTGACGATTGGCAGTGAAAACAAGTTTACGGGGATTCAAGATTGCAGTATGGTACGTGCCACTTACAGGTTGAACGGACATGTGGTGGGGACGATGGCGGTGTTGGGGCCGACACGGATGGAATATAGTAAGGTAATTAGTGTTATGAACTATTTACATAGATATTTGCAAAGTATTTTTGCGGCAGAAAATTTGCCGATGCTTGTTAGAGAGGAGGAGTGAAGATGGCAGAGCAACCAAATGAGAATACTCAAGAGGTTAAGCAGGAAGAATTGAAAAATGAAGAAAATTCCCGGCAGGAAACTGCACAAACAGCAGAGGAGGTGACGGAAGAAAAACAGGATAAAGATGTAAAGGAAGAACCTCAGCCGAAAACGGATGACAAAGATGCCAAGATTGCAGAACTGGAAGACCAGTTGTTAAGGGCAAGAGCGGAATTTGCCAATTATAAACGGCGGATGACGGAGGATATGATAAAGCTTGGCACTTATACTACGGCACAGGTTGTGGATAAATTCCTGACGGTTTTGGATAATTTTGAACGGGCGGAGCAACAAGTTTTGGGACTTACGGAAAAAACTCAGACGGACGGCGATGCCAACGGCGGGAATGAAATTTTGAAAGCCGTGGTTGAGGGAATGCAGAAGATACGCAAGCAGTTTGACGAAACTTTTAAGAAATTGGATGTGGAAGAAATTGTAGCGTTGAATCAAAAATTTGACCCCAATCTTCACGAAGCAGTGATGCGTGGGGCAAATCCGGAGCTGGCGGATGATACCATTGATATGGTTTTGCAAAAGGGATATAAAATCCGCGAGCAGATTATCAGACACAGTAAAGTTAGAGTTATCTCTAATCAATAAAAATGCTAAAAATTTTAAGGAGGAAATAAAAAATGGCAAAAGTAATTGGTATTGATTTAGGAACAACAAATTCTGTTGTATCAGTAATTGAAGGTGGGGAACCCACAGTCATTACAAACAAGGAAGGCAGCCGTCTGACACCGTCAGTGGTTGGTTTTTCCAAAGGCGGTGAACGTTTGGTGGGGCAACTGGCAAAACGTCAGGCAGTTTCCAACACTGACCGTACTATCAGTTCTATCAAACGTCACATGGGAACAAAGTATAAGGTGGGTATTGACGGCAAAGATTATTCCCCGGAAGAAATTTCCGCAATGATTTTGCAAAAATTGAAAACGGATGCTGAGGAATATTTGGGTGAAAAAGTAAGTCAGGCAGTTATTACTGTTCCTGCCTACTTCAGCGACAGCCAACGTCAGGCAACAAAGGATGCGGGCAAGATTGCAGGATTGGAAGTATTGCGTATTATTAACGAGCCGACTGCGGCAGCATTGGCTTATGGTATTGACAAGAGTGATGACCACACAGTTTTGGTTTATGACCTTGGCGGCGGCACGTTTGATGTGTC
>JAGHTS010000227.1 GCA_018065225.1 Candidatus Phascolarctobacterium caballi | reverse complement strand
ATATAATATTAAAATCTAATTTTTATTATTGAGGATATATAATTGTGAAAAACCTTTTGAGTAAATTGTCAATTGGGGACAAAATTTGTACTGTGGCAGTAATCCTTATTCTTGTCATGAGTTATTTCTATATTCGGGGACAGCAGGAAATAAATGAACGCCGCAGTGCAGACACCTTAAAACGTGAAGAAAGATTAAGTGTACGTAAAAATGTAGTTGTTTTGGGTGTTGACCAGTTGATGGAAGAGGATGAAGGGCAACGTAGCGACACATTATTTGTAGTAATGTTTGATCCGGAACGCAGGCAATGTTCTTTGTTAAATGTACCAAGAGATACACGGGTGCAGATGTTGGTCAATGAAAGACCAAATTATGACAAAATTAATGCTGCCTTTGCTTATGGTGGGGTCAAAAACACAATGGGGGTATTGGAAGATTTTTTAGGAATAAGAATTGACCACTATCTGATGATTGATGTCAGCGGCTTTAAACGGTTGGTTGATGCCATTGGCGGTGTAGATCTTTATGTAGACATGGATATGAAATATGATGATTTCAAACAAGGTCTGCATATTAATTTAAAAGCTGGACAGCAACACTTAAATGGCGAGCAGGCAATGCAGTATGTGCGTTACCGCAAAGAGTATGGTGATATAGGACGTATTCGCCGTCAGCAAAGATTTTTGTGGGCGGTACAACAAAAAATTGTCAGCGGGCAGATGCTGATGAAAATACCGGGATTGACTAATGAGCTAATAAATATGATTAAAACCAATTTGCCGTTAAGCGATATGTTGCCAATGGCACGTACTTTATACGATATGGTAAAGGAAAATTCTTTTAGGATGAGTGTTGTTCCCGGTACATCAGAATATTTGTATGACATAAGTTATTGGACACCTCATATTATGGAAACCCGTAAGATGGTAGCGGATTTACAGGGAGTGCCATTTGACGGCAGGTTGTTGGAGGCGGCACAAAACTTGGATGCAATTTATGGTGAAAGTGTTGCCAGAGGGCGTAAGTGGCAGGAAGAACACGATGCGTTGGAAGAACAAGCAATGGCGGTTGATGGGGAAAAAATTGGTGAAGTGGAACAAGGTGAAGTGCAAAATGAAGATGATGATGTTAAAATAAGAGCATTTGAAAAAGCGATGAACAGCAGAAGACGCAGAAGAAAATAAAGTTGGTAAGAGTCAAATATATTGGGAGGTAGGAATATGATTGACGATATACATATAGTGGTTGACAGTTTAAGTTGTATTGCAGAAACCGAGTATATTCATAACCCAAGGGTACATGAATTGCGGTTGCTTACCCGTCATGGCGATTTGGAATGGTATGATGGTGAAAAAAGTATTAAAGATATGATGGAACTGATTGGGGGGACAGGCATACTGCCGACCACCAGCCAGCCCCCTTTGGGTGAAGTCATTGATTTGTTCACCAAACTTGTTAAAGAGGGTAAAAAAGTTTTGGTCATTAGTGTGGATAAGGTCATAAGTGGCACTCATGATACTTTTGTAATGGCAGCAAAACAGGTTATGCAGGAAATAAAAGGTGCGGATATCAGGGTTCAAAATTCCTATACAGCATCAACTCCTATTGCGGGTCTTGTTATTGATTTGGTGGCAATGATTGAAAATGGTTGTACTTTGGATGAGGCGGAAGCGTGGATGGTAGATGCCGTTAAACGCACCCGCAGTTTTTTTAGTGTTGAAACCTTGGAATATTTACAAAAAGGCGGACGCATCGGTAAAATGGCAGGACTTTTGGGCTCTATTTTGGGTATCCGTCCGATTTCCAGTTTGGGGGTACATACTGATGGGCAATTAATCCCTGTGGATAAGACACGTACCCGTAAAAAAATGTTAAGCCGAATAGTTGAGTTGGGTGCGGCGGAAGCACCGGTGGAAAGGATATATATTGCTAATTGTGAATGTCAAAATGATGCGGATAATGTTAAAGAAATTTTGCAACAGCAATTTCCGGATGTACCCATTTTGTCAACAAGTGTGGGTACAGTTTTGGCGACTCATTTAGGACCCGGTGCGTTTGGTGTGTTTGTCCGTAAAAAGGCGTAAGGAGGTTATCCCGTGGCTAAAGAGATAATTACCGGCAAAGAATTTAGGGCTATGCTTTTGGGAGCATATCATAGTTTTGAAAAGAATTTTGAAGTTATCAATAATTTGAATGTATTTCCTGTTCCTGATGGTGATACAGGCACTAATATGTTGCATACTATGACTAGTGTTGCAAAGGCAATCAGTGTTATGAACGATAAGCAGGATATTGGGGAAATTGGCTCCCAGATGGCAAAGGCGGCGATTATGGGGGCACGTGGCAATTCCGGAGTTATTCTTTCGCAACTTTTGCGTGGCATAGGCAAAGGTGTGGCGGGGAAAAAGACCGTTAATACTATTGGAATTGGCAAGGCCTTTCAATATGGAATTTTGTATGCTTACCGCAGTGTGGCAAATCCTGTGAATGGCACTATCCTTTCGGTGGCACGGGCAATGGCAAAGGGAACTTATAATATTGCCCGTACTTGCAATGATTTGGAAACAGTTTTGCAGGAATTGATCCGTTGTGGTGAAACTGAACTGGCCAAGACACCGGAGCAGTTGCCGGCTTTAAAGGCGGCAGGGGTTGTGGATGCCGGCGGACAGGGTTTGATTTGTTTCTTTAAAGGTTGCTTAAGCGGGTTAAAGGGTGAAGATTGTGCGGTTATAGAGGTAACTGCTGCACCAAAGATTACTTCGACAGCAGAAGAGCCATTGGATTTGGAGTGCCCTTATTGCACAGAATTTATTGTTAAGGGGACCCATGTTACCAAAGAGACGGTACAAGATGCCTTAAAGGATATGGGCAACAGTATGATTGTGGCGGTGGTGGATGATATTGTTAAGGTGCATATTCACAGCCGTAAACCGGGACAGGTATTGTTGCAGGCGCAGGAATGGGGAACTTTGCACGATTTGAAAATTGAAAATATGATTGACCAGCATAATGAGCGATTGTTTGTAAACACTGCGGCTGCTCCGCAAAAGAAAGGCAAGGTGGGTGTGCTTACGGTTGCGCCGGGGGAAGGTTTGGCAGAAATGATGCACAAAATGGGTGCGGCAGGCATTATCAGTGGCGGCCAAAGTATGAACCCCTCCGTTGAGGATTTTGTGAATATTATCAACAAAGGCGAGTACGATGAATATATCATTCTTCCCAATAATAAAAATATTATTTTGGCGGCAGAGCAGGTACGCAAATTGTTGGGGGCAGGCAAGGTAAGTTATGTGGGGACAACAAGTGTGGCACAGGGGTTGGCGGCATTGTTGCATTTTGACCCTGAACGCAGTGCGGAAGAAAATAAAGCGGTGATGTCAAGAGCGGCCCATGAGGCGGTTGGCGGCAGCGTGACAGTGGCAGTGCGTGACAGTGTGGTGAGCGGTATTAAGGTACAAAAGGGTGATTATTTGGGATTAATTAATGAAAAAATTATTTGTACCGGTGGAAGTATTAAAGATGTGCTGGCAAAAATGTTAAAGGATAAAGATTATGAGTTGATAAGTATTTACTATGGTGATGCTTTGGATAAAGCGGCTGCCCAAAATTTGGCACAATATATTGAAACATTGGGCGATTTTGAAGTGGAATGTTTTGCAGGGGGACAACCAAATTATCCTTTGATTTTGGCGATGGAATAAGGCATAAAAAAAATCCGTGCATTGTGAACTTGTCAAGCAAAAGTAGACAGTAAAAAATACTAAAAGCCCATTTCTGTTTTATACTGAAGTGGGCTTTTATAATCCAAAGCATAAGCCGCCCGT
>JAGHTS010000221.1 GCA_018065225.1 Candidatus Phascolarctobacterium caballi | reverse complement strand
CATTGATAATGGACAAAAATATCCAACAGGCACTTGCCAAAAACCTTAAAGTGGGGGTTATTGCAACACTGGCATATTCAAATTGCGTAAATAAAATTTTTTTGTCTGTAGAGGATTTGGCTAATAAATTATTTTATTATTTGCGTGATTTGGACAGGGCGGGGGTAGATGTCATTTATGCAGAAACCGTATCTGAAGACGGGTTGGGTTTGGCGGTTATGAACCGTATGCGTAAGGCGGCGGGCAACCAATTTTTGTGATATAATATTAGCGAGGTGAATTTATGAAACTATTAATTGGGAGTGACCACGGCGGTATTCATTTAAAGGAATATCTAAAAAAATATTTGACGGACAAGGGATATGAAATTACGGATGTGGGAACATATACGGAAGACAGCTGTGATTATCCTGATTATGCCGCCAAACTTTGTGCAGAATTGCTTAAAGGCACAACGAATAAAGGCATTTTGATTTGTGGTACAGGGATAGGGATTTCCATTGCGGCAAACAAATGCAAAGGCATCCGGGCGGCAGTATGTAATGATGTTTATAGTGCTAAAATGAGCAGGGAACATAATGATGCCAATGTTTTGTGTATGGGTGAAAGAATTGTTGGCATAGGAGTTGCGGAACTGATAGTAGACACTTGGCTGAAAACAGATTTTGCCGGCGGACGACATGCTCGTAGGGTTGATAAAATTATGGCATTGGAAAAGTAGGAGGAAGAAAATGCAGATTACTGTTTGTGACCATCCTTTGATTAAAACAAAACTGACTCATTTGCGGAATGAAAAGACAGGCACCACAAATTTTAGAAGAATTATCAATGAAATAGGCGCTTTGATGACCTATGAGGTACTGAAAGATTTACCTGTACGCAGTGTAAAAGTACGTACACCTTTGGAAGAATGTGAAGGGTTTGAAGAAGACAAAACAGTGGTGGTAGTACCGATTTTGCGGGCGGGACTGGGGTTTATGGAAGGCGTCCTGATGGTGGTTCCACAGGCCCATGTAGGTCATATTGGCATGTCCCGTAACGAAGAAACTTTGCAACCAGAAGAATATTATTACAAAATGCCCAAAGACAAAGATGCTTATTATGTAATTACAGACCCTATGTTGGCAACAGGCGGCAGTGCTGTGGCGGCCATTGATAATTTGAAAAAAAGGGGAATAACCAATATAAGGTTTATGTGTCTGGTGGCAGTGCCTGAAGGGATTGAAGTTGTAAACAAGGCACATCCTGATGTAAAGCTATATACTTGTGCAATAGACAGGTGCTTGAATGACAAAGGTTATATTTTGCCGGGGCTTGGAGATGCCGGAGACAGGATTTTTGGTACAGTATGATGAACAGACCGAATTGGGATGAATATTTTATGGAAATTGCACAGGTGGTTGCAAAACGCAGTACCTGTTTACGCCGTAGTGTGGGTGCGGTAATTGTAAAAAACAAACAGATTTTGGCATCAGGTTATAATGGTACTCCGATGGGTTTGCCCCATTGTGAGGTAACAGGATGTTTGCGGGAGCAGTTGAAAGTACCCAGCGGCAAATGCCATGAATTGTGCAGGGGTGTCCATGCAGAACAAAATGCTATTACACAGGCGGCATATCATGGGGTAAGTGTAAAGGGCGGGACGCTTTATTGCACCCATCAGCCCTGTGTGGTTTGTACGAAAATGCTTATTAATGCAGGAATTGCAAGGGTGGTTTATGACAACCCCTATCCTGATGAACTGGCACAGGAGATGATGGGTGAGTCGCAAATGCAGATTGAAATATTTAAGAAATAAAATTAACAAAAATATAAATTTTAATCTAACGTCAAAGGATGACAAGTTGACGTTAGATTTTTTTGTGTTGCCAAATAACATTTGAGCATATATAATATTAAAATACATTATTTAATGGATTTAAGGAGTTTTTTAATTTGTTGCCTTATAAACAAAAAGAATTAGAAGAACGTGGATTGATAGATACTTGGCTTAGCGGCAAACCGGAGCAAAATGCTTGGATTGAAATCAACAATATTTTGGCGGCAACGGGCAAGGTTACTGATTTGGCATCTGATGCGTTAAAAAAAGGCGCTGCCAAGTGGGGCGTCAGGTTTAACGAGCGCAATGTTGACAAGCGTCGGGAAATTTATTCCCAGTTGGTGGAAGCGGTCTATGAAAATGTTTCTGACAAGCAAAATATATGGTTCGCTCAATGTGAAGTATTGGCAAACAGTTTGGAATTGTCACCGCAAATGGTACAATATGTACAGCGGGCTGCCAAAAACAGGGCGTATGCGGAGCGTTGCCGGGCAATTTTGGCTGGCAAGGAAAGTATGACGGTTACGCAGTTGAATGAATTTTTTGGCTGTGATTATGAGGGCAGTTTGGCAGCAAGGCGTGAGGCATTTGACGGGTATTTTTATTCTAAATTTGAAAAATTTGAGGAGATACAAAGGTATTCGCAGGAAGATGAGGCGGATTTGGCGGCAGCCGCCAAAAAATTGGATGTACCTTTGGAATTTAAGGAAAATATCAGTTCGGCATTAACAAGGTTTCGTAATTTATGGAATGTGGAAAGTCAGGATTTGGAACCTATACAGGTGCAGTTTCCCCTTAATGTTGATGAAGAATGTTATGCAGGTACGAATAGCGGACGTTGTGTGAACAAGAAAATTCAGGAAGAGGACAATTTTTTTGACCATAACCACAAGTTCAAGGTTGGCGACACTTTGGCGTTTAAAGGTGCGGAACTGGATACTAACAAGCGGTTGGTGGAGCATTTGATTGTTGACGAAATGGGATATTTTTTCCTGACCAACCAGCGGCTATTGTTTTTAAGCGAGAAAAATGCTGTGCAACATCCGTTAAATGAGATTACAGGTGCAGATTACAGGGATAATTGTATTTTCTTCCATTTGACAAGTGGCGGTGATGCGGTGTATAAATTTTCGGACGAAGCATCAAAATGTATGTTTATGATGTTTAACAGGGTAAAGGCAGGAAGAATAAAGATTAACTGACGAATTCAATTTTGGGAAGGGGAGGTGAGCAACATGATTAAGGTTTATTGCACTGAAAACAATGTGTTAAACGAACTGGATATGGGCAGATTGTGCAAGGGATGTTGGATTGATATGGTTGCTCCTACCCATGACGAAATTGTGGAAGTTGCGGCGGCTACTGGTATTGGTACAGATTTTTTGACGGCGGCATTGGACGATGACGAAAAATCACGTATTGAGGTTGAGGAAGACCAAATTTTGGTTTTGGGGGATATTCCTTTTTTGCGGTCCAATAAAGATTATGAGGCGTTGCCTTTAGGTATTATTGTTAACCGTGACTATATTGTGACTGTATGTTTGGAAGCGAATGGTGTCACTGCGGGTTTTGACGAGCGAAATATGCGGTTGTGGCGTACCCAGCACCATACCCGTTTTATGTATCAGTTGTTGTTTAAGGCGGCGACACTTTATTTGAAATATATCCGTATTATTATCAAACGTACTGATGAGTTGGAGAGGCATTTGCGGGTCAGTATGGAAAATGCGGAGTTGTTCAATCTGCTTGATTTGCAGAAATCTTTGACCTATTTTTCCACTTCTTTACGGAGTGACAATATGGTGATGGAGCGGTTGAACAGGTTGCGTCTTACTGCAAATGCGGCAGCAATTCTTCCTGCTTTTGAAGAAGATGAGGATTTGCTGGAAGATGTTATTATTGAATTTAAGCAGGCAACAGAAATGGTTGAGATGTATTCCCACATTTTGAATTCCATGATGGAAGTGTTTGCCAGCATTATCAGCAATAACCTGAACTTGGTAATGAAATTTTTGGCAAGTGTTACCATTATGTTGGCAATACCGACTTTGATTAGCGGGTTGTGGGGTATGAATGTGCCTGTGCCTTTTGCGGGAAGCAGTTTTGGTTTTGCGATTGTTTGTTTGATTGCGGTTATTATTGGCGGTGGTGCAGGGTATGTGTTGTGGAAACGTCACATGTTCTGATATTTTGCCGGTAGTTTTTGGGAGTTTGTAAATGGATTTCAATTTCTTTTTCTTTATGGTTTTTATGAGCATCACAAGTTTTGCTTTGGCATTTATTGTGTATGTGCTGGTGTTAAAGGTATTTGGTGACAACCGTTGGATTGAAATGCTTTTGATACCTGCTTGTGTTGTTTTGTTTGATTTTGCAGTTATGGTTATTGGTGACGAATATAAATATTTTGTTGGCAGTATTCCCCTTGCGGTGGTTGCGGGGATGATTGGTTATGCTTATTTCTTCAAAGGGGCAGAGTTCGGTCAAACTAATTCAGTGGCGCCCACACCTGTCCGTGCGGAGAAAAAATATAGTGCTAAATCAGCACGAATACACGCGGCACGCGAAAAACGCGGGCGTGAATAAAGAGGAGGTATTTGATTATGTACAACAAAATTTTGGTGCCGGTTGATGGCAGTGAAGGTGGATGGAAAGCTCTTAGCTATGCTAAAGCATTGGCAGAAAAATTTGGTTCCAAGTTGGTAGTGGAGAACGTTGTTCAACCCTACACAAATGCCAGCATTTTGGCAGTACCCATTGATACCAGCCGTATCAGCAATGAATTGCAGGAAATTGGCAAGCAAGTGTTGGCAATGGCAAAAGAACGTTTGGGCGGAATGGATGCTGAATATAAGAGTGAAGCGGGCCGTCCTTCCAAAGTTATTGTTAATGCAGTTAAAGAAACAAATGCAGATTTGGTTGTAATTGGCAGTCGTGGTTTGAGCGGGATTGCAGAATTCTTTTTGGGTTCTGTTTCCAGCGAGGTTGCCCAACTCAGCCCGGTTGCTGTTTTAATTGTAAAATAATTTTTGGTAGCATCTTACAGGGAGGCTGCGATGAAAGCGAAAAAACAAATGAAGACTATGGACGGCAATACTGCTGCCGCCTATATCAGTTATGCTTTTACAGATGTAGCGGCCATTTATCCCATCACTCCTTCCAGCCCTATGGCGGAAGTTGTGGACGAATGGTCTGCTAATGGCAAAAAAAATCTTTTTGGTCAGACTGTACGTGTGGTGGAGATGCAATCTGAGGCAGGAGCCAGCGGGGCAGTACACGGCTCGTTGCAGGGTGGTGCCCTGACAACAACATATACTGCGTCACAGGGGCTTCTTTTAATGATACCGAATATGTACAAAATGGCAGGCGAATTGTTGCCTGCCGTTTTCCATGTTTCGGCACGTGCCTTGTCAACATCTTCATTAAGTATTTTTGGTGACCAGCAGGATGTAATGGCAGTACGCCAGACAGGTTTTGCTATGCTGGCGGAGGGCAGTGTTCAGGAAGTTATGGATTTGGCTGCGGTGGCACATTTGTCTGCCATCAAAGGCAGGGTGCCTTTTGTCAATTTTTTTGACGGGTTCCGCACCAGCCATGAAATCCAAAAGGTAGAGGTTATGGATTATGCCGACCTTGACAAAATGTTGGACAAAAAAGCGGTTACGGCATTTCGTCAACGGGCATTAAATCCTGACAATCCGGTTATCCGCGGCACTAACCAAAACCCCGATATTTATTTCCAGACACGGGAGGCGGTTAACGGCTATTATGCGGCATTGCCTAAAATTGTAGAAGAATATCTTGGTAAGATTAATAAAGTCACAGGCCGTGACTACAAACTGTTCAATTATTATGGCGACCCCAAAGCCACAGATGTGGTGGTGGCAATGGGTTCTTGTACAGAAACTTTGCGGACAGTGGTTGAGTATTTGTGTAAAAAGGGCAAAAAAGTCGGCGTGGTTGCCGTACATTTGTACAGACCTTTTGTTGGCGAAAAACTATTGGCGGCAATTCCTAAAACTGCCAAACGGATTGCGGTGCTTGACCGCACCAAAGAGCCGGGCGGTTTGGGTGAGCCCTTGTATTTGGACGTACGTTCCGTATTTTATGACAGCGACCGCAAGCCCCTGATTATTGGCGGGCGTTATGGTTTGGGCTCCAAAGAATTTTTGCCAAAGGATGCTTTGGCTGTCTTTGAAAACCTTGCCAAGAAAAACCCCAAAAATGGCTTTACAGTGGGAATTACTGATGATGTCAGCAAGTATTCCATTACAGCCAAAGATTTGGATGTTACACCGGCAGGCACAAAAGGTTGTAAATTTTGGGGCTTGGGCAGTGACGGTACAGTTGGTGCCAACAAGTCCGCAATAAAAATTATCGGTGATTATACCGATTTGTATGCTCAGGGTTATTTTTTCTATGATTCCAAAAAGAGTGGCGGCGTAACGGTTTCCCATTTACGTTTTGGCAAGACACCTATTCAGGCGCCATATTTGGTGAATGCGGCAGATTTTGTGGCGGTACACAATCAAACTTATGTGTATAAATATGACGTGTTTGCCGGCTTGAAAAAGGGTGGCGTGTTTCTTTTAAACTGCAATTGGAAAGAAGAAGAATTGGACGCAGTACTTCCGGGAGCGTTGAAACGTTATATAGCCCAAAACAAAATCAAATTTTACATCATTGATGCGGTGGCAATAGCCAAAGAAATTGGTTTGGGCGGGCGTATCAATATGATTATGCAGTCAGCATTTTTCAAATTGGCAGATATCATTCCTTTGCAAGATGCGGTCAAGCATTTAAAAGATGCGGTGGAACATTCTTATGGCAAAAAGGGTCAAAATGTGGTGGATATGAATAATGCTGCCATTGATAAGGGCATTGATGCCATTAAGGAAGTTAATGTTCCTGCGGCATGGGCAAAAGCCAAAGATTCTTTTATGCCGCAAAAGACGGGCAATAAATTTGTTGATAATGTTATGGTGCCAATGAACCGTTTAAATGGTGATGCACTGCCGGTTTCTGCATTTGCCAAAGAACATATGGATGGTACGTTCCCCAGCGGTACAAGTAAGTTTGAAAAACGGGGTACAGCCATTGATGTGCCTGAGTGGCAGGTGGAAGCATGTATTCAATGTAACCAATGTGCTTTTGTTTGTCCCCATGCAGCTATCCGTCCTGTGTTGATGACGGAAGAGGAAGCCAAGAAAGCACCTAAATCCATGAAGTTCAAAGATGCGTTGGGCGCCCCGGGTATGAAATTTACAATGCAGGTCAGTCCGTCAGATTGTCAGGGTTGCGGCAGTTGTGCTCAAATTTGTCCCGCACCGAAGATGAAAGCATTGGTAATGAAGGCATTGGCAACCCAAGAAAATCAAAAGGCGGCATGGGAATATGCAATTAATCAGGTTAAACATAAACCAAACCCCATGTCCAAAAACACCATAAAAGGTGTACAGTTTGAAGAACCTTTGTTGGAGTTTAGCGGGGCATGTGCTGGTTGTGGCGAAGCGCCCTATGCCAAGTTGATTACCCAGTTGTTTGGTGACAGAATGATGATTGCCAATGCTACCGGTTGTACATCTATTTGGGGAGCGGCGGCACCCAGTATGCCCTATACCAAAAATTCCGCAGGACATGGCCCTGCTTGGGCAAACTCTTTGTTTGAAGATAATGCGGAATATGGTTTGGGGATGAATGTCGGTGTTAATCAGGAACGCAAACAAACAGCAATTTTGGTTAATGAACTGTTGGATATTTGCGGTACTGACAGCAAGATGGCAAACTTAAAACAACAGGCAAAAAGTTGGCTGGATGGCATGAATACCACAGAAGGCACAAGGGAAAGAGCGGATGCTTTGGTGGCGGAATTAAATAATTTTAAGACCAATTCTTTGTGTCAAAAGATTTTACAGGCAAAACAATTCTTGATTAAACGCAGCCATTGGATTTTTGGCGGTGACGGTTGGGGTTATGATATCGGTTACGGCGGACTTGACCATGTACTTGCCAGTGGTGAAAATGTCAATGTGATGATTTTTGATACAGAAGTGTACAGTAATACCGGCGGTCAGTCCAGTAAATCTACACCTGCGGCGGCTATTGCCAAATTTGCCGCCAGCGGCAAGCAGACCAAGAAAAAAGATATTGGGATGATGGCAATGAGTTATGGCTATGTTTATGTGGCGCAAATCAATATGGGTGCTGACAGGGCGCAAACCTTAAAAGCACTTATTGAAGCGGAAGCATACGAAGGGCCGTCCCTGATTATTGCTTATTCACCCTGTATCAATCATGGGTTGAAAGTGGGTATGGGTTGCAGTCAGTTGGAAGGCAAGCGGGCAGTAGAATGTGGCTATTGGGTAAATTATCGTTACAATCCGCAACTGAAAGTAGATGGCAAAAATCCCTTTATTCTTGACAGCCCCGAACCCACAGGCAATTTCCGTGAATTCTTGATGGGTGAGGTACGGTATTCATCTTTGGCAAAACTTTATCCTGACAAGGCGGAACAACTGTTTGCCAAAACAGAACAAGATGCCAAAGAACGTTTGGAAAACTACAAAAAATTGGCAGGAAAATAAAATTTGTTGCTTTAATAACTTATTTGTGGTAAGATATTCAAGCTAATAAAAAATAACTTGATGCGGGAAGAGGTGAAAACAGTGAAGGAAAAGATT
>JAGHTS010000217.1 GCA_018065225.1 Candidatus Phascolarctobacterium caballi | reverse complement strand
ATTGTATACCGAATAAAAATATTAGGAGGTCAAAATGCCAACACAAGATTTTAAGTTTGAAATTGTCAAAAATTTTGGCACTTTAAGTGAAAGTACCAAAGGTTGGAAAAAGGAATTGAATATTGTTTCATGGAATGGCGGCAAACCCAAGTACGACATCAGAGATTGGTCCCCAGAACATGACAAAATGGGTAAAGGTATCACTCTTAATGATGAGGAAATTCAATTGTTAAAAGATTTTTTGAAAAACATTGACTAATCTAATTGTGTTTTTTATATATAAAAATGAGGTCATTTGCAAATGACCTCATTTTCTATTTTGCTGTATATTCACTGGCCGCCAACCCCGCCGTCGCCCCATCTGCAATTGCCGTAGTAAGTTGCCGTATATTTTTTGCCCTGCCGTCACCTGCCACAAACAATCCTGATATATGCGTTATTGTTGTTTCATCGGCATCATAATATCCAAGATCATCTGTTATTCCCAATAAAGCAAACGGGTCTGATTGCGGTTGCTGACCTATGCAAACGAATACCCCATCGGTCACAAAATTTTCCAACTTTCCTGATTCATTGTCCACAAAATCAATACTTTCAAGCACACCATTGTTATCACAAAAACGATTGGCTTTTTTATTCAACACCAAATTGATATTAGCTTTTGCTTTTGCATATTCAACCAATGTATTCTCTGCCTGAAAGTTTTGCAAACAATGCACAACAGTTACTTCTTTGCAACGGTCTGCCAAAAACAAAGCTGTTGTTAATGCAGAGTTTCCACCGCCAATAACAATTACTTTTTTATCGTTATAAAAAGCACCGTCACATACCGCACAGTAAGAAACTCCGTTCCCTACCAAATCTTTTTCATTAGGCAATCCCAATTCTCTATGTCTGGCACCTGTCGCCAAAATAAGTGCTTTGCTTTCATAATTTCCCATATCAGTTTGAATTGTAAAAGTTTCGCTTTCCGCATGAAAAATTCCTGTAACTTCCGCACTCATACATTCTGCACCGGCATCCATTGCTTGTGTTACCATTTTGTTTGCCAAATCTGCCCCGCTTATATGCGGACACGCGGGATAATTGTCCACTATCGGCGAATAAACTATCTGTCCGCCAAAGGATTCTTTTTCCAAAACCAAAACAATTCTTCCGGCACGTGCCGCATATATTGCTGCTGTAAGTCCTGACGGGCCCCCACCAACAATTATTATGTCATAAATCATTTTTACCTCATGTGTTCTTAAACAACATTTCTTTTTTGCATTACACAACCGCTGTTTTAACAGTAAACATTATGATTTTTATTGCTTAAAAAATTATTTTCCCGCAATAAATCTACGTATTTCCCCTAACCCAACCATCCTGTTATTGCCGCTAATCATTGTTGGGGCCTGCTTAATGGCAAACTTTTCTACCAATTCTTTATTTTCATCTGCAATAATTTTTTTATACGCCACACCTTTTTGCTCCAAAAGTTTTTCTGCCAAAGCACAATTGGGACAAGTCCGTGTAGCAAACAACATAATTGTATTTGCATTATCTTGATTATTCACAACAGTTTCATCAACAGTCACAGTAGAACCTGCAATACCCGCCCTACGCAATTTTGAAGCAGGGATATTATAGGTCTTTCTGTCTTTGTATTCCTGTGCTTTACCATCGTTCCAATTTTGCACAGGACGATAATAACCGGTAATGCGGCTATAAACTTCTGTTGCCGCACCACAATGCGGGCAAACAAACTGCTCTCCCACCAAATAGCCATGGTCTTTACATACACTGTATGTCGGGCTCATAGTGTAGTATGGCAATTTGAAATTATTGGCAATCTTTTGTACTAAATTGGCTGCCGCTTTCCAATCAGGCAATTTTTCGCCCAAGAACGCATGGAAAACTGTACCTGATGTGTAACGTGTCTGCAATTCGTCCTGAATTTCCAAAGCACTAAAAATATCTTCTGTATAACCAACAGGCAAATGACTGCTATTAGTATAATATGGCGTGCCATTTTCATTGGCGGTAATAATGTCAGGATATTGTTCCTTATCGTGTTTGGCAAAACGATAAGTAGTACTTTCTGCCGGAGTTGCCTCCAAATTATAAAGGTCACCATATTGTTCTTGATAATCACTAAGACGTTCACGCATATGGTCAAGCACTTCCCGCGCAAACTTTTGGGTTTCAAGATGTGTCAAATCTTTACGCAACCATTTTGCATTCAACCCCACCTCATTCATTCCAATCAACCCAATTGTAGAGAAATGGTTGGCAAAAGTCCCCAAATATCTTTTGGTATACGGATACAACCCGTTGTCCAAAAGCTTGGTAATTACAGTACGCTTGGTTTTCAAAGAACGGGCAGCAATGTCCATCAACTTGTCCAGACGTTTGTAAAAATCTGTTTCATTCTCTGCCAAATAAGCAATACGGGGCATATTAATGGTTACCACACCAACTGACCCTGTACTTTCACCACTACCAAAGAAACCTCCAGATTTTTTACGTAATTCACGCAAATCCAAACGCAAACGGCAGCACATACTGCGTACATCACTTGGCTCCATATCACTATTGATATAATTGCTGAAATAAGGCGTGCCGTATTTGGCAGTCATTTCAAACAGCAATTTATTGTTTTCCGTTTCCGACCAGTCAAAATCACTGGTAATAGAATATGTTGGAATAGGATATTGGAATCCACGACCATTGGCATCCCCTTCAATCATAATTTCAATAAATGCCTTATTCACCATATCCATTTCTTTTTGGCAATCACCATAGGTAAAGTCCATTTCCTTGCCACCTACAATACAAGGCAAATCTTTCAAATCTTTAGGCACAGTCCAATCCAAAGTAATATTGCTGAAAGGCGCCTGAGTCCCCCAACGGGAAGGTGTGTTTACACCATAAATAAAACTTTGAATAGCTTGTTTTACTTCCTTTTGTGTTAATTTATCCACCCGAACAAAGGGGGCAAGATAAGTGTCAAAAGAACTGAATGCCTGTGCTCCTGCCCATTCGTTCTGCATAATACCCAAGAAATTAACCATTTGGTTGCAAAGGGTGCTAAGATGGGATGCAGGCGCACTGGTGATTTTTCCCGGTACACCGCCCAATCCTTCCTGAATCAGTTGTTTTAAAGACCAGCCGGCACAATAACCTGTAAGCATAGAAAGGTCGTGCAAATGAATTGCCGCGCTGCGATGAGCTTCTGCAATTTCCCCGTCATAAACCTCACTTAACCAATAATTTGCCGTAATAGCACCGCTGTTAGATAAAATCAAACCACCTACTGAATAAGTAACTGTAGAATTTTCCTTAACACGCCAATCGTTAATTTTCAAATAATTATCAACAAGTTCCTGATAGTCAAGCAAAGTACCGCTAATATTACGTACTTTTTCCCGTTGCTTACGGTAAAGAATATATGCTTTGGCAACATCGGCATAACCAGCATCACTAAGCACCTGCTCTACACAATCCTGAATATCCTCAACCGCAATCAAATTATCTTTTATCTTTTCCTCAAATGCCGCTGTTACCCTAAGTGCCAGCATATCAATAACACTGGGATGAAATTGTTTTCCCAACGCTTCAAAAGCTTTGGTAATAGCCGCACTGATTTTGTTAATATGAAAGGCTGCCACCGCCCCATCACGTTTTTTTACTTGATACATTTTAATAAACCCCCTCCTTTTTTCGTGTTGCCATACTAACATAATCACAACATCTTGTCAATATGAATATTTATTCATACTATATATTGTGG
>JAGHTS010000100.1 GCA_018065225.1 Candidatus Phascolarctobacterium caballi | reverse complement strand
TTTGGCATCCTTCGCCTGACATTCAGGACATACTCCTGAAAAAACTATTGAATGTGACCGCAACTTAAAGCCGGTCGCTTTCGCCACATTATCATCAAGTTTGTGGTCATATTTGATATCCGTCAAATTATGAAAATCACCACATTTGCTACACAACATATGATAATGCTTGGATAAAATATGGTCATAACGGTTTGCCCCATTTGGCATAGCCACACAATTTATCAGCCCCGCCTCATAAAGTGCATTAAGATTACGGTATATTGTCCCCTTACTGATGTCAGGAAAATCAGCGGTGATAATATCATACACATCTTCCGCAGTGGGATGATGCCCGTGTTTTGCCACAGCCGCATATACCATCTGCCGTTGAATAGTGTTACGTCTTCCTGCTGTCATTATGACCTCCACAACGGAAAATAATTACAAATTAAATTATAGACGCAAATAAAAATAAGTCAACATTGACACTAAAAAAAATTTTAATTATTATATATGCGCAACTGTAAGGAGGAATAGAATGTTCAGTTTGGCACAAATGCCGACAGGTAAATCGGGAGCAATCCGCACCGTCGGCGGCGAGGGTGTTTTACGCCGTCGTTTGTTGGATATGGGGCTGACCCCAAATACCATTGTTTTAGTTAGAAGAAAGGCACCTTTGGGTGACCCTATTGAAATATTTTTACGAGCTTATTAACTGACATTACGGGTGGAAGAAGCCGAACATATTTTAGTTGAGGAGGTGCAACAATGAGTTTACGTTTTGCACTGGTAGGCAACCAAAATTGTGGCAAGTCCACCCTTTTTAATAGTTTGACCGGCAGCAACCAGCATGTTGGCAATTTTCCCGGTGTCACAGTCCAAATGAAAGAAGGGGTTTTCAGCAAAAACAGTGACATCACTTTTATTGACCTGCCGGGAATTTACTCTTTATCACCCTATTCCAGTGAGGAAGAAGTTACCCGCAATCTACTTTTATATGACAAACCGGATGCAATTATCAATGTCATTGATGTTACCAGTATTGAACGCAGTTTATACCTGACATTGCAATGTATTGAATTAAATATTCCTATGATTGTGGCACTAAATATGATGGACGAACTGACTGCCAGCGGCGGCAGTGTGGATGTAAAAGCATTGGAAGATGCCCTGTCCGTACCAGTTGTCCCCATTTCCGCCATTAAAGGTGACGGTGTCCACGAACTGCTGACACGGGCAATGGAAACCGCCCGTCTGAATTTGAAACCGACCCGTTATGATTTTTGTACAGGTGCAGTCCATGTGGCTGTACACGCTGTAACCCATCTAATTGAAGAAAAAGCCAAAGCCGGCCAACTCCCACTACGGTTTTGCGCCACAAAATTGATCGAAGGTGACGAAATCAAAGGTATAGAACTTTCACAAAACGAAACTGATATTATCGAACATTTTGCAGAAGAAATGGAAAATGAGTTGCATACAGACAAAAACGCCGCTTTGGCAGATATGCGGTACAACTATATCGACAGTCTGTGCCGTCAAACTGTACACAAACCCAGCCATACAGAAACCCAACTCCGTACAGTTAAAATAGATTCCATTTTAACCCACAAATATTTTGCTTTACCAATATTCATTACTGTAATGACCGCTATTTTTTGGCTGACTTTTGATATTATCGGCGGCACTTTAAGCAACATTTTTGCCGAATTTTTGAGTATCCTTATAAACATTGCCAATACAAATCTCATTGCCATCAATGTTTCCGAAGGCTTGCGTTCATTGGTTATAGATGGCATTTGTACCGGAATAGCCAGCGTACTCAATTTTTTACCTACAATTATTATTTTGTTCTTTTTCCTGTCATTATTGGAAGACAGCGGTTATATGGCACGCATTGCTTTTGTTATGGATAAAGCATTCCGTAAAGTCGGTTTAAGCGGTGCCAGTTTTGTACCTATGCTTATCGGTTTTGGTTGCAGTGTACCTGCAATTATGGCGACCCGTACCCTTGCTTCCGAACAAGACAGAAAAATTACTATTATTTTAACTCCGTTTATGAGTTGCAGTGCAAAACTGCCTATCTACGGCATTTTTACCGCCGCCCTTTTTCCCCATCATGGCGGACTGATTATGACCAGCATTTACCTTTTGGGAATTTTTGTGGCGATTATCAGCGGCATATTACTGCGTACAACTATTTTTCACGGCAAACCAGTACCATTTTTAATGGAACTGCCCGCCTACCGTATTCCTTCAGCTAAAAATGTCTTACTGCAAATGTGGCTGAAAGCCAAAGATTTTATATACCGTGCTTTTACCATTATCTTTTTGGCAAGTATGCTGATTTGGTTTTTACAAAATTTCAATATACATTTCTTTATGGTGGACAACGCCGCTGAAAGCATTTTGGCGGATATCGGCAAATTTATTGCACCCATTTTTGCCCCATTAGGGTTTGGCAACTGGCAGGCAAGTACCGCTTTAATTACAGGGTGGACTGCCAAAGAAGTGGTAATTTCCACATTGAGTGTTTTGACAGGAACAGACGGAAATCTGCCCAACTTAACAAAACTGTTTCCCACATTGGCAAGTGCTTACAGTTTTTTGGTTTTCTGTTTGCTTTATCCACCCTGCTTTGCAGCAATGGCTACCATTAAGCGTGAATTAAACAGTTATAGCCAAATGCTTGCTGTCATGTTCTATCAAATTTTTGTTGCTTGGTTGGTTGCATTTACCATTTACAATTTTATTAGATAAGGATTAATTATGAATTTATTTTTTGATGACGAAACAATTCCTTGTTTTCGTCCCCCGTCTGAAGCAAATAGTTTTATACTACGACTGACACGCGGCTGTGCACATAACAAATGTACTTATTGCAATATGTACCGAGAGGTACAGTTTTCTATACTAAAAGATGAAGAAATATCAAGACAAATTGCTTTAGCCGCAAATTACAAGGACCAAATCCGACGTATTTTCTTGGCAGACGGCGATGCCTTAGTCTTAAGTACCGACAAATTATTAAAAATACTCAATATTCTCAGTGAAACATTTCCCAATTTGGAACGAGTATCAACCTATGCCGCCCCAAAAGATATGTTACGCAAAAATATAGAAGAACTGAAAGCATTAAAAAACGCCGGACTAAAACTATTCTATTACGGTATGGAAACCGGTGATGATGAAACATTAAAAGCCATCAACAAAGGTGTAAATGCCGAAGAAAGTATTGAAGCCGGACACAAAACTGTTGAAGCAGGCATAACCCTTTCAATTATGATTATTTTAGGAATTGCCGGTACAGAAAACAGTGAACGTCATGCCTTAGCAACCGCCAATGCCTTAAATATCATTAAACCAAACATGTTAAGCGCCTTATCCCTGATGCTTTATCGCGGATCAGAATTAAAAGAACAATTTGAACGGGGAGAATTTCATCCCCTGCCACCGGCAGGATTAATGCGTGAACTGGAAATTATTATCAAAAATCTTAATTTGCCACAAAATTATGGTACCCTGTTCCGTTCCAACCATTACAGTAACTATATAAACTTTCGTGCTACACTACCAGATGACAAAGAACGACTATTAAAAGAAATCAACATTGCCAGACAAGAACTGTCAAAGATGAAAAATTATGATGTATATAATTTTTATAA
>JAGHTS010000260.1 GCA_018065225.1 Candidatus Phascolarctobacterium caballi | reverse complement strand
AATTCTTCACAATTAATAACATATGCCAAACGGGCTTCTTGTTTTCCAAACATAGGGTTACCATAAAAACCATTACCCGGGGCAAACATCATTGTTTCCCCATCCACATCAAAATTTTGCAACATCCAAACAGCAAACTTTTCCGCATCATCAACAGGCAACCTAATCATTGCATAAAACGCACCCTGCGGTATGCTATAAACAACACCTTCAAATTTGGATAATGCTTCACATAAGGTATCTCGGCGTTTTTGATACTCATTTTTCATCTCTTCAAAATATTTATCAGATGTGTTATACAATGCGGTTGCTGCAAACATTTCAATAGTTGGGCAACACAACCGTGCCTGACAAAACTTCATAATTTGTTCGTTGAATTCAGGAACTTTACAAATAACACAACCAATTCTTGCACCACAAGCGCTAAACCGTTTGGAAACACTGTCTATCATAATCAAATTATTGTCTAATTCACGAATAGAAGCAAAACTGTGAAATTCACCATCATAGCAAAATTCACGGTAAACTTCGTCTACAATTAACGCCAAATCATATCTAAGTGCCAATACTTTCAAACATTCTATTTCCTCTTTTGTCAGTACTACCCCAGTAGGATTACCAGGATTTGTGACAATAATTGCCCTTGTATTGGAAGAAATATTTCTTTCAATATCACGCATGGACGGTAAACGATAACCATTTTCTACACAAGTATCAATTGTCACTACACGAACACTTGCCTGTGTTACAAAAGTAGAATAATTAGCATAAAATGGTTCAAACAATAATACTTCATCTCCCGGGTCACATACCGATTCAATTGCCAAAATTAAAGCTTCACTGGCACCATTAGTAATATACACATGGTCAGGTTTATATCCTGCATTGTATTTATCATAATATTTGCAAATTGCGTTAATTAAATTTGGATCACCCTTACTATCCCCATATGCTACAACCTTAGCGTCATATTCACGCATTGCCTTAAAGAAATCTGGAGAAGTAGGAATATCAGGCTGTCCGATATTCAAATGATAAATTTTTTTCCCTTTTTTCTTGGCTTCATTTGCATAAGAAACCAATTTTCTGATGGGCGATGCATTTAACCTAATTGCCCGCGATGAAATATTCATTCTTTACCCCCTAAAACAACTATCTCTGTTTCCAATCTAACACCTTTTTTTTCAAAAACAATATCTTGTATCTGCTTAATCAAAATCAACACATCATTGGCTGTTGCACCGCCAGTATTTACAATAAATCCTGCATGTTTGTCACTAACCATTGCCTTGCCAACAGTCAATCCTTTTAACCCACACTCATCTATTAGTGCCGCGGCATAATAACCAACAGGGCGCTTAAATATACTGCCGGCACTGGAATAATTTAAAGGTTGTCTATCTCTACGTCTTTGTTGAAAATCCAACATCTTTTGCTTAATATTATCCCTATTGTCTTTTTTCAAATCAAATGAGGCACTTACCACAATTTCTTTTTTGTCTTGTAAAATACTATGCCGATAACCAAACTTCAAATTATCCAAAGTAACTGTTACAATCTTGCCATTCTCTTGCAAAACTCTTACTGACTTAATTATATCACCAATTTGACCATCATAGGCACCTGCATTCATATATACGGCACCGCCTACTGTACCTGGGATTCCCGCTGCAAACTCCAAACCAGTTAGCTCATTATCTGCAGCCACGTTGGCTATTTTTCCCAGCAAAACGCCTGCCCCTGCTGTAATAGTTGTATTTCTAACAACTATCTCTTCCAATCCTTTCATGGAAACAACCAACCCGCGGATACCTTTATCATTAACTAAAACATTACTGCCGTTTCCTAAAAAAACAATAGGCAAATTATATTGTTTGGCAACATTTGACAATTGTAATAATTCATTTTCAGCAGACGGGACAGCAAAAACATCAGCAATACCACCAATAGCAAATGTTGTATGCTTAGACATTGGTTCGTCAAATAAAATTTTAATTGCTAATTTGTCAAACAAATTCCGATAATTCATAAAGTTTATTGTTCGCCTACCACCCGTGTTATTGGTTCCATAATAGTTTTATTGACATCACCCATCATCATTTGAAATCTCATAAAAGCATTCATATATGTTTGTGCATCATTATTCAAACTTAAAAGTGTGTACAATTCCTGCAACTTATTCTGTTTAAGTACATCTTGTTCCTGCCCTTGCATTTTGGCAATTTCCACTTCCTGACTCATTTTTATAAAGTCATCCACCATTTTCTTGGCATCTGCATTTTTAGCAAGAATATCTTTTGCTTCCTGCAATTTTTGCAATTCCCTGCTCTCTTTAATTGCTTTTGCCAATTCATTGGCACAATCATAAACATTCATTTCTGCACCTCATTTCAAATCTTCCAAAGGTATATTCAAGTGTGCATACTGCACATTTGCCCTATAAACAAAATGCCACCACTCGTGTTCAACACCTGTAAATCCAGCTATTTCCATAACATCAGATAATATTTTACGCAAATACCGCTGATAACTTGTTCCACCTGGGTATTTGCTGTATTGTCTGATACTCGGTTCATCAAAGCCGCTAATCATTTCCAATTCCACATTTGTGGTTGGTTCATATAAACTGACATCAACAGCATTACCGGTATTATGCGGACTACCTTCTGTATCTGGATTTTCCAACATATCTTTTTTCCCGTCAGGCAAAGCCAATGATGCCAACTTGCTGACACTCCAAGGTCTATATGCATCCCAAATTATTAAAGCATATCCTCTTTTGGCAATTTCAGCTTGAGCTTTTGCCAAAGCAGCCGCTGCACTTGCAGTTAAATATAAATTAGAATTTGTATATAGTGGAGCACCAAAACAATTTTTTGATGTAGCATAAATACTCTTTAATCGCAATCCTTTAATAGTATTTAGATTAACCAATTTTTCCTGTTCTCCTGCCACCAACGCCTGTGGCACAGAACAATTATTGGCTTCCGCCCTTAATTTATCCCAGTCCTTACGTTCCGGAAAACGATAAGATTGGTCATTATCCCGTTCTCCTGCAAAAAACATCCTCGTATACAAATGCCCGCCAATACGCAAAGCTACACCGTAGCCATCTTCATCACGGTCAAATTTGACACTTACTTCACCAAACCGACTCATTGGCCCAGCTTCCATCATTGTATAGTGGTCAAACCTGTTTTTCCGTAAAGGAAACATATTAGATTTTTCAAAACAACGGTCTCCGGGAATACGATAAAATAACTGCAAATCACCATTATCTTCCCTAATCAAAATATTTTCACCATTGCCATAGTACATTCCAAGAATATACTTAACATCACGTTGCGACTCGTCCGGTACACTGCCTGCCACCACAATATTACTGCCCATATAGAAAATTAGACCGGCAAATATACCGGCCAAAATCTGTTTGGATTTCATTAGCGAACTAACTCCTTACGTACATCACTCAAAGCATTTAATACATTTCGTACACGTATAACTTCGCCTAAATCAATTTCCACACTTAATATTTCTTCAGCCGTTCCACCTTCAGCAACAATACTTCCATCCGGAGCACATACCATACTATGTCCAAAAAACTTTTGACCACGATTTGTCCCTACAGCATTTACCCCTACCACAAACAAATGATTTTCTGCTGCCCGTGCCTGCAACAATAACCGCCACACAGCACCACGTGTTTCAGGCCACTCTGCCACAACAAACATTAATTCTGTTCCTTGCAAAGCCAAATGTCTGTACAACTCAGGAAAACGTAAATCATAACAAACTGTGGAAGCCAATTTCATGCCATCAATTTCATAACCGTCAAAATTATTTCCTGCTCCAAAAAAAACACTTTCATGATACATTTCAAACAAATGTGTCTTATCATACCTGTTGACTATTTTACCTTGTCGGTCAATAGCCAGACAGGAATTATAAATTTTATTTCCGTCTTTTAACGGTATAGACCCGCCAATTATTATGCAACCATATTTCAAAGCAATCTGTTGCATTTCTTTAATTAATGAACTATCAATTGTTTCTGCTTCTGTTTTAAGATGCCCCAAAGAATATCCCGTTGTCCAAATTTCAGGCAAAACTAATATATCATGTACCGTTGCCGCCCGTTGTAATAATTGTAAACCATGCTCCACATTGGCGGCTTTGTTTTTTTCCAAAACCTCCATTTGCAGCAAAGCAA
>JAGHTS010000001.1 GCA_018065225.1 Candidatus Phascolarctobacterium caballi | reverse complement strand
GACATAATGGTTGCCGCTTCTTCCAAGGTTCCGACACCACCCGGAAAAATCACAAAAATATCACCTAATTCAATCATTCTTGTAATCCGTTCTGACATTCTGTCAGGCAATTCCAACTCTGTAAGTCCTTCTACAGCACCATGGCGGCGGTTTAAAAGTTTGGTTTGCACACCAATTACTTTTCCCCCTTCATTAAGCACCGCCAAAGCCAATTTTTCCATCAGCCCTTCCTTACTGCCACCAAAAACCAAAGTATGTCCTGCCTCAGCAATCCATTTGCCCAATTTTTCCACTTCTTCAAGATAAATGCTGCTTTTCCCCATCGTAGAACCCAAAAAAACTGTAATGTTCATTATCTGCACTCCTCCTATTTTTTGCTATCCAATGTCCTGTGGCTTAGTCCAACACAAATTTCATCCAAATTCAAAAGACCTACTGCCGCAAAAACCGCCACACACAAATGTTCTCCATAACGGGCAATGCCAATCTTGCCTCCCACATTAAATCCTGTTGCCGCCGCTGAAATTTGCTCTATAGCATTGTGGGTCGCTCCTGCAACCACACCCGCCCCAACATGACTTTCGGAAACAAGACCTTCCCGTTGGGCAGCCACCACCGCATGCTCCATTATTTTGGGGATAATTTTTAAAAATTCACCACCAAAATCCACCGCTGTGGCAAAAATCTGTTTTGCTTTTAGTTCTTGCTTTTTCTTACTTTCATCTTCCCTATTCTTGGTCATGGCAATTTCCAAAGCCGCCCTGCCAATATCAACACTTTGCAAATTCACAATTTTCCTCCCAACATTAAGTTAAAACACATCCTTGGTTAACAATCATCAATGTCGCTGAATGAAATTCCGCCAAAGTTGAACGGTGGCCGATACTGATAACTGTTGTATTCGGCAAATATTTTTGTATGTTATCATACATTATTTTTTCTGTATCTTCATCAAGCGCACTTGTCGCCTCATCCAAAAACAACCAACATGGGCTAATTAACAAAGCACGGGCAAAAGCCACCCTTTGCTGTTCTCCAACAGACAAAACATGGCTCCAGTCCGCCACTTCGTCAAGCTTGTCTGCCATATAACCGATACAACTTTTAACCATCATATCTTTTATTGTATTATCATCCGTCTTGGCACCGGGATAAGTCAGCACCTCACGCAAACTCCCCAAAGGCAAATACGGTTTTTGCGGTATAAACATACTTTGTTCCTTGGGCGGTACCACTATCTTACCGCTTGTATAAGGCCAAATACCGCTTAACGCCCTTAACAATGTTGATTTGCCAACACCGCTGGCGCCCTTAATTAAAACATTAGTCCCATAGTTCAAAACAAAACTGGCATCCTTAATCAGCACCCTGCCATTAGGCAAAGCCACTGTCAGACCCTCTGCCTGCACTACTGCACCCGGCACCGTTTCCAAATGATACTCCTCCACATCATCTGCCACGCTGCCCATATGCCTGCCAAACAGTGACAAACGCATTACCACCGACTGCCACTCCGCAATGGTCGTATAAGCGTCCACAAAAAAACTTAAAGATTCCTGTACCCTGCCAAAAGCACTGCTGACCTGCATCAGCCCGCCCAAAGTAAATTCTTTGTTCAAATAACGGTTCATAGCCACCACAAAAGGAAAGATTATCGCCAACTGACCATAACCGGAATTAAGCAGTAACAACTGTTTTTGTTTATCCACCAATTTCCAAAAATTTTTCAGCAATTTTCCAAAACGATTCTTAAAAACCCCGGACTCCCGTTCTTCCCCACCATAAAATGCCACTGACTCCGCCGCTTCCCGCATCCTGATCATACTAAAACGGAAATCCGCCTCATACCGTTGTTGTACATAATTAAGTTCCACCAACTTCCGCCCAACCACATGGGTAATCCATGTTCCAAAAATCGCATAAAAGAATGCAGACCAAAACAAATAGCCGTTTATAGTCCACTCCCTACCAAAAACAGTAAACTGCAAAGTACCGCTTAAGTTATACAAAATTGCCACAAAACTAAACAAAGTGGTAACCGCTTTCAAAAAATCTATAAACAAGCCCAAAGTCATTGTCACAAACAATTTGACATCTTCGCTGATACGCTGGTCAGGGTTATCCGTATCCGTCCCAAACATTTGTAAATTGTAATAGGTTTTATGGCTTAACCACTCATCAATAAATCGGACAGTCAGCCATTCCCGCCAATGCAAAATTAATTTTTGCCGCAAATAAAAAGCGTACACCGCTAAACCAATATAAATCATAGCCAACCATGTGAAATGAATCAGTTCATCATAAATCTTAACAGAATTATACTCCTGCAACGCACTGTAAAATGTGTTATACCAATGGTTTAACTGCACCAAAATATACACAATCGCCAAAGTCAAAATAATAATGGCAATCAGCAAACCCCATGCCCGCTTCTTGTCTTCGCCCGTAAAATAGGCCCTAGTCAAATTCCATACATCTTTAAAAAACTGTTTACTGAACACAAACTTATTATTCATAATTTTTTAATTGCCTCACGAAAATTATTTGCCCCTCCCATGCTGGGATGCGGCACTCCCTCACAATCAGCCCAAATTTTTTGTAAAGTATTGCCACACTTTTCCCAATCATAACAATTTTGTCGGTTTTATAAGGATGAAACAAAAAAATATTCTACATCACAATCTCAAATTGCTTCATCCCCTTTGCCAGCAAAGCAC
>JAGHTS010000107.1 GCA_018065225.1 Candidatus Phascolarctobacterium caballi | reverse complement strand
TTTTTGCCAAATATAATGTTATTGGGGCATTGGTTTGGGTGTGGCTGTTTGTAGGCGGCGGTTATTTTTTTGGCAATCTGCCTTTTGTCAAACAAAATTTTTCACTGATAACTTTAGGGATTATTGTAGTGTCGTTAATTCCGGTTGTGGTTGAGTTTATTAAGAATAGAAAATAAAAAGGAAATATTCTTTATGTTGGATAATAAAACAAAGAAAATAATTTTATTGTGTTGTTTGTTGTTTTTGGTTGTGTTGTCATCATTTATATTTGCGGATAATTCCAAATCGGCAAAAGTTAATGTTAATAATGAAACAGGAACTGAAACTACATTTGTACCAACGAAAAATACAAACGGTAAAAAAATCAAAGTATATGTTACTGGTGAGGTGCAGAAACCGGGAATATATGAAGTTGCAGTTAAAACACGGTCATTGGATGTCATAAAAATGGCAGGGGGTTTTACAGAAACAGCAGATGTTGAAAAAGTTAATTTGACACGAATTTTACGTGATGGAACGCAGATAAAAGTACCATCATTAAAGAAAAATGTTATTGCCAAACCTGTTGCTTTGGGTGAGGCGGAAAAGAAAGAACGCAGTTTTAAGAAAGGCAGTTCACCAATAAACGGGACGAAAACGCAACAGTTGCAAAATGCTTTGGTAACAGTGCTGGCAGTGGAAGATAATACAGTAATTTCTTTAAATAATGCGGACGTACAGGAATTAAGCCGTCTGCCGGGAATATATCCTGAATTGGCAAGACGGATTATTGAATACAGGAACCAACATTCTTTTACAACGATAGATGAATTGTTGCAAATTAAAGGTATATCACCAATAAAATTTGATAAAATAAAAAAGTATTTGACTTTGTAATATTGTGAATGTTATTTATTGGGGAACAATTGCATATTTTACGGGCTGTTACTTTGGCTTGAAAACATTTCCGTACGCAGACAGCAGAATATACATTTTTGGTGCATTGGGTGCAGTATTGATAATGATGTTTTGTTGTCGCAGATTGTTGAAATTGTTTTATGCTACAGTAGTGGCTTTTTTCTTTTTATTGGGCTTATGGTTTGGTGTCGGCAGTGGTTATGCTAAATTGGAACTGACGCCATTTTTTCATCAGGAAGTTAAGGTTTGTGGATATATTGATCCATTATCTGTAAGGCATAATGAACGAAGTAATAGTTGCAGTATTGAGTGTGTGAAATTTATGGTTAATCAGCAATCAGTGGATTTTCGTGGTAAGTTGCGCGTTAATACGCAAGATGCGATACCGGAACGTGGTATTTTGCAGGTTAGTGGGCAATTATTATCTTTAAATTCTTATCGCAATCCGGGTGTGTTTGATATGGAAATGTGGAATAGGGTACATGGGTTTGGCGGTAGAATCTATAAGGCAAAGGTTGCTGGTGTTTCGTCAAATAGTGACAGTAATTGGCAATTTTGGCGAAACATTAATGATAGTTTGGCATTATTCAATTTACGTTTGCGACAAGAGATTGCAAATGTAGTACATGGTGAAGCCGGAGCAGTATTAAGTGGAATGTTATTAGGTGGAAGTGTAGGCTTAAGCGATGAAACACGGGAAATTTTTAGTAATAACGGGTTAAGTCATTTGCTGTCGGTATCTGGTACCCATTTGATGTTATTGGCAGGTTTTTTATTGGCTGTATTACAACCATTGTATAAGTATCAAAAGAAATGGCATGACAAACAATCAGGCAAACGTTATGACAATAATCCTAAAGCATGGGAAACTGAACATTTCAGTTGGGTGAATGTAACAGTTGTAGTGATTCTGTTTTTATATGCAGTACTTTGCGGTTTGCGACCGCCTGTGTTACGTGCATTATTAATGACAATGGTAGTTCTGTTTGGCGGCAGGGGGGCAGCAAGAGGCAATGTTCTTTGCCTGACAGCAATTTTTTTGATAATATTGAATCCTTTATGGTTATTGGATGTTGGCTTTCAGTTAAGTTTTGGTGCGGTGGCAGGATTAATTTGGTTGTTGCCTAAAATACAAAAATTTTTAACTGCCTATTTGCCTGATGTAGTGGCAGATTTGCTGGCAGTAACTTTATCGGCACAGTTGGCAACGCTACCTTTTTTGATAGGTTATTTTCATCAAATTTCTTTAATATCATTGCCTGTAAGTTTGTTGTTGTTGCCTTTATTGGAATTGGGTACTTTGCTGGCATTAAGCGGGGTATTGTTATCATTTTTAATGAATTTTTCGTTACCTTTGGAAATTGGGGGAGTGATTGTAACACAGGTTTTGCGTTGGGCGGAGTTACTTGCAAGTATTGAGTGGAGTATTGTGGTAGTGGCAATTCAACCCTTATGGTATGCAACAGTTTATTATTTATTAATAATTTTTGTTTTGCCGTTGGATTGCGTTGCAAAGGTTAAACCTGTGTGGCGGTGGACTGCCGCAGGATTATGCAGTTTATTATTGGTTTGCAAATTCCTATTTAATTATTTCGTTGAACCTAAAATGACAGTATATTTTTTGGATGTAGGGCAGGGGGATTGTGCGGTTGCAATTACCCCTCAAAGAGAAACGGTAATAATTGATACTGGTGGCAGTACCAGTTTTGATGTGGGGAGCCGGGTGCTTACACCATTTTTGCGGGGAAAAGGAATTACGAAAATTGATTTGTTAGTATTAAGTCATGGGGATTATGATCATGCAGGTGGTGCGGTAGGATTGGCACGTAATATTCCTATTAACAAAATTATTTTTCAACAAGGTGGTTTAAGTGAATGGGAGAAAAATTTATTAGCAGTGTCCCCTGACAGTGAATTGTGTTATGCTCAAAGTGGCAAATATAGGTTTGGTGAGATGGTATTGCAAATCATAGATGCGCCTAATGGTACAGACAATAACTCATCTACTGTGGTTTGCGGTGTAGAATATAATGGTTATGGAATTTTGTTTACAGGAGATATTGATGTTCAACGGGAGAATGAGTTGAATTTGTCACGGACATACAATATTGTAAAAGTACCACATCATGGTTCAAAGTACAGTAATTCAGAAGATTTTTATAATTTGGTTAAACCGGAGGTTGCAGTTATCAGTGTTGGCAAGGATAATGGTTATGGGCATCCGCATGGGGAGGCGTTAGCAAGGATAAAAGCAAGTGGCGCTCAAATCTACCGTACAGATAAAAATGGTATGATTAGTATTATTTTTGATGAGAACGGTTATGAATGTAACACTTATGAATGACAGAATTATT
>JAGHTS010000166.1 GCA_018065225.1 Candidatus Phascolarctobacterium caballi | reverse complement strand
GCATCCAAATAACGCTGTTTATTATTTAGATTCATTTTTTACCATATTCCGTTGCAAGTCCAAAGCGGGTAACCCCTGCACCTTTTAATTTGTCCATCAATTGGATAACCAAACCATATTCCACATTTTTATCCGCACGCAACACCACAGAAAAATTGCTGTCACTTGCCGCTGCCGTTTTAACTTTTTCCAACAAAATTTCTGTAGAAACCGGTTCTTTGTTCAAATACATTGAACCGTCATCTTTTAATGTTACTGCAAAAGTTGTACTTGTTATATTTTCTGTATGTGCCGCCACAGGCAATTTTACCGGTATCGTCTTAAGTTCCGTCATGTACATAGTACTGACAATAAAAAATACCAGCAACAAAAAAATCATATCAATCATAGGACTGAGCATTGGTTGCGGTAAATTTTCATCAATACGGTTACGTCTTTCCCTCATTTTGTACCTCTATTCTTTTTTGGCAAGAACATCTACAAGCACTGACCCCAATTCATCAAGGTCAAGTGCCGCACCTTTAATCCGCCGTGTAAGATATGCATGCAAACACATTGCCACAATAGAAATAACCAAACCAAACACCGTAGTAATAAGTGCCTCACCAATACCGGCAGTAACCGCCATAGGATTTGCCATCCGTTCATTCAATGCGTTAAATGAAGAAATCATACCGGTAATTGTCCCCAACAAACCAAGCATAGGACTAAGCCCTATAATAACCCCTAACATATTCATATGGTCATTCATATGCCCTATAATCCTATCAATACGAAAGAAAACAACTGATTGAAATCTTTTACCATACTCTTTATAATCAGTCATCATTTCAGCACAAAGTGCCGCTCCGTCCCCTTTGGTGTTTTTTGCCAAATCCAATGCTTCTTGCAGTTGTCCTTTATTCATCAAATCTTCAAAATCCAAAGTGAATTTTGTGCCGCTCATACAATTTTTAAAATATTGAAAACGCTCCCTGCCTATAAAAATTGCTCCAATACTACATGCCAGCAAAGGCCACATACACAAACCGCCACGCAGAAAATAATCAATGGGTGCCATTACAAAATCCATATCATTTCTCCTCACTCAAATTATATTTAAAGACAAAATCCCCACTCATCAGAGTGGGGATTTTTGGTTCGCATTTATTATCAATTATTACCTTTGTGGGCCTCGAAGCATTCGCGGCAATAAACAGGACGGTCATCCTTCGGTTGAAAAGGAATGGTTGTCTCTTTACCACACTCAGCGCAAACAGCAGGATACATTTGTCTGTTTTTACCCATACGTTGTTTACGTGCTTTACGACAAGTCGGGCAACGCTTCGGCTCATTGGTAAAGCCTTTCTCCTCATAAAATTCCTGCTCAGATGCGGTAAATACGAACTGTTGACCGCACTCAGCACAAGTTAGGGTTTTGTCTTCTTTCATAATCTCTTTTCTCTCCTGAATAAATCTTGTGGCTTATGCCACTTCTTTTCATATTGTATATAATGCTTCTCTTAAAGTCAACATTTTTTTAAAGAAAATGTGAATCATTATATCCGACCATAATCATTCTTCCGTCCCAATTATGAATTGTTGTAACAGAAGCATTGCCGACAGACAAAGACCACATTTTATTAAGTGGCATACCTAAAATCGCACATAACAGCAAACGGATACAACCGCCATGACTAATAATGGCAATTTGCTTCCCGTTACCTTCTTTTGCCATGATTTCTTCAAATTTACCCCATGCCCTTTTTTGAACATCAAAAAAACTTTTACCATTTGGTGGCAAAAATTCACCAGGCTTGTTAAGAAAAAGATGCATTTCTTGCGGCCATTTTTTTACAATCTCATCATATTCCTGACCTTCCCAACTGCCAAAACTCACTTCATGAAATTCAGGAACTTCTTGTACTTGCAACCCCTTGACTTTTGCAAGCGGATCTGCGGTTTGACGAGCCCGGACCATTGGGCTGCTATATATGGCATCTAACGGAATATTTTGAAAATATTGGATTAATTTTTGTACTTGTGCAAGCCCGTCAGCATTTAGCGACTTTTCCAGTCCGCCCTGAAAACTTTTTAATTTGTTTCCGTCCGTCATACCATGACGGATAATGTAAATTGTTCCATGTTTCATAACGGCTTATCTACTCCCGCTTCCAAAAATGTTGGTAACTGTCTGTAACACTTTAATGCCGCATCAAAAATATTAAATTCCATCTCTGCACGTTTACCCAATTCAGAATCAAAACTCTGAATATTATCCACAAAAAAACAATAATCCGCTACAACCGGATTCTTTTTTTTAGCAATAGCCAATGCCCGCTGACATTCTTTTCCGCCAAGCCAAACCGGCACACCCATCATACTTGCTTGCAACATTCCTCCTGCCACAGCATTAAGCGTAATATTTTCCTTGTCCAAAACCTCAAACCTAACCATTTGATATTTTTTTTCACTAATAAATTCCTCAACAAGCATCGCCCCCTCTGCCAATGCATCTGAAGGAGTTTCTGCCAAAATCACATTAATTTCCATAGGGACAGTCATATTTTTCTTTATACTTATTGACTGCTCTGCCAAAGCCATACTTTTAGCCGCCCCAAAAACAATTACAACCTTTCTTTCACATAACAATTCTTCCGGCTTGGCATTTTGTATAATTCCCGCATAACGAATTACCATATCTTCCAAGTATCCAAGAGAACCTATCGGCTTTATTAAATTATCCAAGCGTTCTTTTGCCTGACACATACATACATCAGCCAAAGGATTTATAACAAAATTCATGATAAAAATTTATTTAAAAAGCAAACACCTAACAAATAAATAACAAAACCTGTTTCCGTAAGAAAACCATAAGTGTCACCGGTAAGCCCACCTAATTTATTTTGTAAAAATTTGGTAATAATATTTGCCAATACCAAAGTAATCAAAAAAGCGTAACAATATAACCATCCTAAATACAACGACAAAACACAACTAAACAATAATGCCACAACCATATACCATTTTTGGGAATATTCTTTAAACATTTTACCAATACCATTAGCTCGCGGATAAGGATACCCAACAATGTAAACCACCATCAATGACCTCGTAACTGTAAAAGCCAATAACAAAGCAAAAGTCAAAAACCTGCCGTCCAATGAAACATATAATGCCGTCTTAAAAATTAATAAAACTGCCAAACCAAGTACTGCATTTGCCCCAACATGACTGTCTTTCATTATTTCTAACATTTTTTCCCTGTCTCTTGCACTAAAAACTCCATCACATGTATCCATAAACCCGTCATACATCAACCCGCCCAAACAAAATAACTCCACCAACAAAAGCAA
>JAGHTS010000124.1 GCA_018065225.1 Candidatus Phascolarctobacterium caballi | reverse complement strand
TTGGTTGTGCCTGCCCCGACCAAAAATCCCCAGCCGTCCATATCCACATGGCTGCCTGTTTGGTATTTGCTCCTTGTGGCAGTTATTGCACCAAAGGTGTTGGCAAAGCCGGCCACTGTTTCTTTTTGCAAACTTGCCATAGCCTCACCGCTTGCCAAGTCGGCACTTTGGTTAATCATAGCCACACTGCCTGCAATTGCTTCAACGGGGGCTTTTTGTTGGTCTTCAAAGCCGCCACTAATGTAATTTTTTAACATTTCCAGTATTACTTGCAAACCAACAAACGCATCCAATGTTGTCGGATCTATTTCCGTCCCATTTTCATCCAAAAATATGATTTTACTTACATCCGCACCACCTAAAACTGCTCCAGCAACAAAAGTGTCGTTTGCCGTATCTGCTTTAATCAATGTAATCCTGTCCCCTGCATTCAATTTAACTCCATTTGCCGCATAAACATTGATGGTTGCTGTACCACCAAATGTATCAACATATAGTTCATCAATACTTAACATCGGTTTATCATTATCAAGAACATTTGTGGGCAAAGTGAAATTCATTTCCTGAAAATTGCCAACCTCTGCCGCTTTACCACCCATCTTAATTTTAAGGTTTAATTTGTTACCCATACTTTTACTTTCATCGTCTGCATATCCACCATAAAGTTTAAATCCATCAGTAAAAGTGCCTCCGAAAATTTCCACTGTATTATTATTGGCATTCCCATCCGGGGCATAACCGCCATAAATTTTAGAATTTTCCCCAAAAGTTCCGCCAGTTATTGTTAATTCATTTCCTATGGCATCACCATTCACACTATTCCCGCCATAAATTTTAGAATCTCCCCCAAAAGTTCCGCCGGAAATTATTAAAGAGTTATTTGCGACATTACAAGTAGCACTATAACTAAGACCAACATAAACGTTACACCCATTAAAAGTACCATCATTAATTTTTATTTTATTCCCTGTAGCACTTCCGTCAATTGTACAACCACCAAATATTTCACAATAATCAAAAGTACCGCTATTAATCGTTATTGTATTATTAGTAACATTGCCAAATTCACTATAGCCAGCATTAATTGGGCAACAAACGCTCTTATCAGTAAGATTAAAAGTTAATGCATTATTTGAAACAGAAGTATTGTCATCTTCATTAAAGCCGCCGTAGATATAATCTATTCCATCCACTGGTGCTGGGGTACCATCAACGTTTGTTGTATCATCATAAATTGATAAATTAACACCAGTTGTTACCGG
>JAGHTS010000202.1 GCA_018065225.1 Candidatus Phascolarctobacterium caballi | reverse complement strand
TAATACATATATAACAAGTATATATAAATTATAATTTTATGCCAACAATTCACTACATCCCATCAGCAAAATTCCCAAAATAATCGCCGCAAAACACAAATATTGCCCCTTTGTAAAACGCTCCTTTAAAAAAATGTATGCCGTCAATTCTGTAAAAACGCAATAAGGGGTAATTATGACTGCCACATACATTGGCTCTATATCCATTGCTATAATATATGCCAACATTGATACTGCTTCCAAACCACCGGCAACAAGGAAACTCCGCCTGAACTTGGCAAAAGGATTATAAATTTTTTTCTCTTTATGCCAAAGATATAACCAACTGAAAATACCTTCTAACAGAAAGCAAAAGGCATAAAGCCGATAATAATCATAACAGGCAATATCTGCACCACTGCTGTCTTCCAACATAATTCCGCAAACAACGGTATCCAACGCGTCAGTACAACAAAATATTAAAGGAAAAACAAAAGCCCAAAAACCTAAAGCATTTTTGGGGAATATGCTATGCGTATCTAAATAATTTTCCACATAACCCAATACAATAATTCCTACAACAATCAATATTGTGCCAATTATATCCGTTATTGTAATTTGTTCCCAAACATTATTAATAGTGCTTTTATAGGCATACCACGATAAAAACATCAATGTTGAAAATGCTCCGCCGGCATTTTTTAATGGTGCCATAATACTTGCTTCCAAATAACGGAAACCCACATGACTTAATATTAAAGTAAAGGCATAAATTACAGGTACAATGGTCAGCACAATATTTTTTTGAAACAGGGCAAAAACAGACAAATGTGATTCCGAAAAATACATGGCAACCAAATCACAAATGCCAAACCACATCCCTGTAACAACTGCTATTCTATATTGCGATAATTTGTCCTTGCTGTCCGTACCGGCACGCAGAAATACATCTTCTATCCCCCAACCGATTACTGCCAGCAAAGCAAGTATAAACCACATTATACCCTCCTTTTAGGATCCCCTCTGTCTGTTACAATCTCCCAACCTGCCTGTGCCATCCGTGATTTCAAACCCGCAAGTTGTTCTGCACTTTCATCGCCGTTATAAACTTTGTTATCGTACAAACTATATTTGTTACGTATTGCTTGCGGTGACAAGTTCGGCATCAAAACATTCGCTCCGTATTGCATCCCCAATTCCCTGCCGTTATCTGCCAAAGTTGCCAACGCAGTTGTAGCAGGTATTAGCGCATAAGGAAACAATATTCGCAAAATTGCCAAAAGCCGCAACGTTAACTGCAAATCTCCATTAGCCATATCATTAAACGGTGTGTCTTTGTGTTTTATAAATGGCCCGATACCAATCATTTCCGGTTGTAATGTCTGCAAAAATCTGATGTCCTTAACCAATGTATCCGCTGTCTGATACGGACTGCCAACCATAAAACCGCTGCCAACCACATAACCGATTTTTTTCAAAACATTTAGACAAGCAATTCTTGTACTTAACTGTTGTTGTGCTGGGTGTAATTTGGCAAAATGTTCTTCGTCCGCTGTTTCATGTCTTAACAAATAACGGTCTGCACCTGCCTGAAAAAGATGCTGATAACTTTCCTCACTCCGTTCGCCTACCGAAAGCGTAATCGCCACATCAGGAAACGTCTGACGGATTTCTGCAACAACTGGTACTAAAATTTCGTCACTAAAATACCGGTCTTCACCACCCTGCAAAACAAAAGTGCGAAACCCCAAATCATAACCTTTATGACAACAATCTAAAATTTCCTGCTGAGTCAAACGATAACGTACCGCCTTATTGTTACCACAACGGATGCCACAATAATAGCAATTGTTTTTGCAATAATTGGTAAATTCAATCAGTCCCCTGACAAATATTTTGTTGCCATATATTTTACGCCGCAAAGCTAAAGCTCTGCGGCGTAATTCTTCATCATATTTATCCGTACCAATCAGTTGTGCTAATTGTTTGTCGTTTAACTGTTCTACTGCAATCACTTAACTAAATCTCTGCCTACCTGTAATGCTTTTTTATTTTTTTCTTCTGTACCTTTGGGAACCCTGTTCAATACTGCTTTTTCCAAAGATTCCTCGCTGACAACCTTTGTCAAACCTACTACTGCCCCCAAAGCCACGATATTGCTGAACAATGCCTTGCCCAATTCATTTTTCGCCGCACGGGTTATATCCAATTCATAAATTTTGTTTTTGACATCGGGCAATTTGGTTACAAATAATTTGTCCGTAATAACAATACAGTCATCTTTCAAATCTTTGCTGTATTTGTCGGCGGCTTCCTGACTCATCGCCAACAGTACATTTGGAGCGGTTACCTTGCTGAAATAAATTGCATCATCACTGATAATGCACTCCGCCTTACTGGAACCGCCACGTGCTTCAGGCCCGTATGCCTGTGACTGTACTGCATTTTTCTTATCCAGCAATGCTGCTTCTGCCAAAATAATTGCAGCTGTAATTACGCCCTGTCCGCCAGTACCGGAAAATCTTAATTCTGTTTTCATTTCTTTCCCTCCTGTGCCTTTTTAATCAAATAGTCATAAGCCACAGTATATTCCACTTTGGAATTATCTTCATGCAACACACCAATGGGGAATTTGCCCTGACGTTGCTCATCCGTCATTTTATCCCAAGCGGCTTTCATAACTCCATGGTCACGTTGCCATAAAATCATTTCTACAGGCCCGCCCATTTTGTTTTGCCTGCCAAAAGAAGTCGGGCAGGCGGAAACCGCTTCAATCAAACTGAAACCTTTATGTTGCATACCCTTGACGATTAAGTCAGTCAGCAATTGTGCATGGAAAGTTGTACCCCTTGCCACAAATGTTGCCCCTGCCGCCTTTGCCAGTTCCACTACATCAAAATCGTGTTCAATGGTTGCATAAGGCGCAGTAGTGGCTTTGCTGCCAAATGGTGTAAGGGGACTGTATTGTCCGCCTGTCATTCCATAAATACTGTTATTAAACAACACCACCGTTAAATCAAGATTGCGACGTGCCGCGTGAATTAAGTGATTGCCGCCAATAGCTGTGCAGTCGCCGTCACCTGTCACAACAATAACATTCAATTTGGGATTACCCATCTTTACACCCGTAGCCACAGGCAATGCCCTGCCGTGAGCGCTGTGTACTGTATTAAAATCAAGATAACCGCTGGCACGGCTGCTGCAACCGATACCGCTGACCACAGCCACCTCATCCCGTGTCAAACCAGTTTGTTCAACCGCCTTAACAATACATCCTGTAACAATACCGTTGCCACATCCGGGACACCAAATATGGGGCAGGCGTCCGGGACGGAAATATTTGTCAATCAATGCTTCTGTACTCATTATTTTACGCCTCCCATTGCCTTTTTAATCTCTGCCAACAATTCTGCAGGTGTGGCAGGTTCGTTGTCATACTTGCCGTAACTGAATACGGGAACCTTACCTTTAACTGCTCTTTCCACTTCGCCGACATATTGTCCGCAATTCAATTCGTGTACCAAAATACCCTTAACTTGGGTTGCCAGTTTTTCCATATGTTTTTGGGCAAAAGGCCAAATGGTAATGGGTCTTACCAAACCAACTTTTAACCCTTCTGCACGGGCCATAGTTACCGCATCCCAAGCGGTACGGGCAGCACCGCCAAAGGCAACTACCGCAAACTCCGCACCTTCCATTTTAAATTCTTCTACCCTAACAATATCATCATAATGGTCTGCCAATTTGTGATACATCCTGTCCATGGCTTTAACCGTAGCTTCCGGAGAGCCATTTGGGAAACCTGTTTCATCATGAATCAAGCCGGTCACGTGCCAACGGAAACCAATCCCAAAAGGTGGCATTGCGGGTACACCGTCTTCGCCACCGTCATAGGGCAAAAAGTCCTCTGGTTTGCAGGTCGGCTGTTTACGCATGGGTTGGGGAAGATTTTCGTAATCGTCCGACAAAACAACTTTTTCCCGCATATGTCCAACCACTTCATCCATTAACAAAATTACCGGCACACGGTATCTTTCGCTAAATTCATACGCCCTACGGGTCAAGTCAAAACATTCCGGCACACTGCTGGGACTTAACGCAATCATCCAATGGTCGCCGTGTGTTCCCCAACGTGCCTGCATTACATCCCCCTGACTGGGGCTGGTGGGTTGCCCTGTGGACGGGCCCCCACGCTGTACATTGACCAACACCAATGGGATTTCTGCGGCACAGGCATAGCCAAACAATTCCTGTTTCAAACTGAAACCGGGGCCGCTGGTGGCAGTCATAACTTTTTTGCCAGTCAAACTGGCGCCGATAACCGCACCGATGGAAGCAATTTCATCCTCCATCTGTATAAACTTACCGCCTACCAAAGGCAGTTGTTTTGCCAATTCTTCGGCAATCTCTGTAGACGGGGTAATGGGATAGCCCGCAAAAAAACGGCAACCTGCCGCAATCGCGCCTTCCACCACCGCCTGATTACCTTGCAACAATAATACTCTTGACATACTGCACTCTCCTACTTCTCAACAAAAATTGCGTAATCGGGGCAATGTTGTTCACATTGACCGCATTTGATACATTCTTTTTCGTTGACTGCCTCAACTTTTTCCACTTCATTTACTGCCAGCACTTTTTTAGGGCAAAGTGCCGCACAGATACCACAACCTTTACAACGTTTGGTAATAATTTTCAGTGCCAATTTTAAGACCTCCTTTGACACAATAATATATTTTTTTACTTTTATATTATAGCAAATTTTAGTAATAATTTCTATTATTGTATTTGCATAGTGATTTTCCTGTCTCTCCCGTAGGGGGAGATGTCAGTTGCTCCGCAACTGACAGAGGGGGTTAATCACAGGAACATCCTACCATCCCTACGCCTTATGCCTTACGCCTTACGCCTTACGCTCTACACTCTACGCCTTAAACAAAAAGCGGCTTTCGCCGCTTTTTTTAGAAATTGTAAAATGCTCTTGCCAATCCGCTCCATCCTTTGCGTTTGCCCACATATGCTTCACAGCCAAGTCCAAGTAGCCAGTCCCCTGTTTCACAGTCAATGGAAAACTCCATTATGCCTGTGTTCCCTTTCAAACTTGGGGCTGGGGCTTCCCCCGCTCCTGTTATTACTGCCCTGCATTCCCCGTCCATTTCGTGTTCCCAAGCCAAGCCAAAGTATGGTTTTGCTTTTTTGATTCTTTCAAAATTGTATTTTGCCCCCAATCTTATCCTGTGACTTTTTACGCTGTCAAAGTGATAGTCGCTGTCTTTTACTTTGGCATCACACGCCCCTGTGTGTCCAAAACTGTATCTGCCATATACATCTATTTCGTTTTTGCCTAATGGATATATGTG
>JAGHTS010000036.1 GCA_018065225.1 Candidatus Phascolarctobacterium caballi | reverse complement strand
GTTACGTAACATTTGCTAAATGTTACGTAACTTTTAGAACGCCTTTTTATAAAATTTGGGTAATTGCAAAGCAAAACTGTCTGCAAAATGTGTACCCTTTTCAAAACTTTTAGCGGCTTCTCTTTTAAATTAAAGAGCGGATATTACGTAATATCACACGATATTACGTAATATCCGCCATGTTTTTTTAGTAATAGTTAGTTACAAAGTAAAACAATCTGCAAATATTACATTTGCAGATTGTTTTTTACACTATATATAATTCAATAGTTACCTATGCTTTTTACTAAAGAAATTTTCCACCACCACAAACAACACCGGTATCAAAAAAATACCAAACCCAGTTGCAATAGTCATTCCTCCGACAACAGCATTACCCATAGAAACACGGGCACCTGCACCCGGACCTGTAGCTATTGCCAAAGGCAAGCAACCAAGAATAAATGCAAAAGATGTCATAAGTATAGGACGCAAACGCAATTTTGATGCTTCCAATGCCGCAGTAAAAGGTTCCATACCATTTTCTTCCATATTCATCTTAGCATATTCAACAATCAATATGGCATTTTTGGCAGCCAAACCAATGAGTGTTATCATGGCAATTTGCATATAAACGTCATTGTTTTGCCCACGCAAATACTGACTTAAAAAACATCCAAAAATTGCACTGGGTACAGATAACAAAACTGCCAAAGGAATTGTCCAAGATTCATAAAGTGCTGCCAAACACAAGAACACAAATATTAAAGAAATAATATATATCTTTGTGGAACTGCTGCCCGCTTCAATTTCATCACGGCTTTGGTCAACCCATTCATGAGTATAGGTTGTGGGCAAAACTTCTGCACAAACCTGATTAATGGCTTCCATTGCCTGCCCTGTAGAATAACCTGCTGCAGGGTCACCAGAAATTTTAATGGCACGGGCACCATTATAACGCGTCATAACCAAAGAACTATTGGTCGGTTCAACCTTAACCAAAGTATTTAACGGCGTTAATGTCCCTTGTCCATTACGCAAATACATAAACTGCATATCTTTGGCATCACGACGATATTCCGGACTTGCCTGAATAATGGATTTCCATGTCCTGCCAAAAGCATTAAAATCATTAACTTCGTACCCGCCCAAGAAAACTTGCAAAGCATTATAAACACTGGCAACAGGGATACCCAACTGCTGTGCTTTTTCCCTGTCAACTTCAAAATTATAAGTCGGGGTACTTGTATTCAATGTGGTATAAAGCATCCCCACTTCAGGCCGTGCCATTGCCGCTTTGATAAATTCTTGCGCCCGTTCACCCATCTGTAATGCATTTTCACCGCCCAAATTCATCAGATACAAACCAAGTGTACCTGTATCAGATGCTCCGGGCAATGCTGCCGGCTGAAACGCCATAACATTGGCATCAGGAATTTGTGCCCCAAGTCCCCACATCATAGGAATAACATCTTGAATAGTATTGGAACGCTCTTCATAAGGTTTCATAACCGTCAGCAACAAACCACTGTTTGCCTTATATCCACTGGAAAGAATATCTACACCCGAAACCTGCAAAACAAAGTTTACACCCGGCAACTGACGTAATTTGGCAGCATAATTGTCCATTGCCTGGACTGTGCGGGCAGTTGATGCTCCTTCGGGCAAATTAAATGCCGCTACAGACATTCCTTGATCCTCATTAGGAACAAAACCTGTAGGCGTAATTTTTACCAAGAATCCAATACATATACACAAGCATACTAAGGCACATAGAATAGATTTACGTATATGCAAACATTTTTCCACTACACCGATATATCGTACCAAAGTCCTGTCATACCAATTATTAAAAGCACCAATAATCCTGCCAATAATTCCGCTAAACACCTGTTCCTTATTTTCTTTTTTCAAAATTAAAGCACAAAGTGCAGGGGTCAAAGTCAATGCCACCAATGCAGACAACAACATAGAAACAGAAACCGTTATGGCAAATTGTTTATAAAGTTCACCAACAGTACCCCCTGTAAACGCCACAGGAATAAACACCGCCGCCAAAACAAAGGCAATCGCTACAACTGGTCCCGAAACTTCTTCCATTGCACGATAAGTCGCCTCTTTAGGGCTAAGTCCATTGTCTTGAATATGATGCTCTACCGCTTCCACCACCACTATAGCATCATCTACTACTAATCCAATAGCCAAAATCATTGCAAATGCTGTTAAGGTGTTAATAGTAAATCCTAATAAGACAAAACTTGCCAAAGTTCCTACCAAAGAAACCGGCACTGCCAAAATAGGAATTAACGTTGCCCGCCACGAACCAAGGAAAAGGAACACGACCAAAATAACCAATACTAATGCTTCCACAAAAGTATGCGCAACTTTGCTCAATGATTCTTTAATAAAATTAGTGTTATCCTTCACAACAATCAATTTCATATCATCAGGAAAACGGCTTTGGGCATCAGCAATAGCTTCTTTAATTTTTGCCACTGTCTCCAAGGCATTGGCATCACTGGTCAAAGATACAGGGAATACCGCCGCATCCCCGCCATTTATCTTGGAAACTGTAGAATCATTACGGGCAGCGGGACCAATCTTGGCAATATCTCTTAATTTCAAAACCGAGCCATTATTAGTACGAATAACAACATTACCAAATTGTTCCGGTGTTTCCAAACGCCCCTTACTGGAAGCGGAATATGTCCTTTCCTGCTCATCCACAGTCGGACGGTTACCAATAGAACCTACTGCCGCCTGAACATTCTGTGTTGTAATTGCCTTAATAACTTCATCAACAGTTACCCCAATTTGTGCCATCTTTTCCGGATTAAGCCATATTCTCATAGAATATTCCGGTGCATAGGCATTAACAGAAGATACACCCTTGACACGTTTAATGGCATCTAAAAAGTTTACATCCGCATAGGTACGCAAAAACATGGAATCATAAGTATGGTTAGGCGAAACCAATGCAAAATACATAATTGTTTCGCTTGATTCCTTAACTGTAGTAATGCCATAAGCATTAACTTCTGCCGGCATAGAACTGGATGCCTGACTTACACGGTTTTGTACCTCTACAGATGCAATATCAGCATTTTTATCCAAATTAAATTGCACATGCAATTCATATTGTCCTGTTGATGTTGAAATAGATGACATATCCAACATATTTTCAACACCCATAACTTTTTGTTCAACCGCCTGTGCAACAGCGCCTTCTACAGTATCACTGCTGGCACCCATGTAGTTAGTTGATACAGTGATACGTGGCTTTGTTATAATCGGATATTGGGCAATAGGCAAAGAAAATCCTGCCAATACTCCCATTAACGTTATTAAAATTGCCAACACCATCGCAAAAACAGGACGGTCAATAAAAAACTTTGCCATCAGTTATCCCTCCGTTATTGCGCCCCTTGCTGTTTGGTAGTATCCAAATCTTCTTCTGACATAGACAAAGCATTAACGGCCATACCATTACGAATTTTACCAGTACCTTCAACAATAACAGTTTCACCCGCTTGCAACCCTTCTTTTACTACAACCAGCCGTCCGACATTTTGCCCCAACTTAACTTCACGCATGCTAACTTTTTTATCATTATCCAACACAAACACAAATTTTTTATAAAGCAATTCCACCAGTGCCCTTTGCGGCACAAGTAATGCATTTTCCAATGTCCCGCCTGTAGCTGATATATGGGCAAACATACCCGGCAATAATTTTTTGTTCGGATTTTTAAACAATGCCCTTACAGTCATTGACCCAGTTGCATCCGATATTCCCCTATTCACTTCTGTTACTTCACCCGGCAATTCATACCTTTCCCCGTTTGCCAAAACCAAATATAAATTCCGTAACCCGGTTCCGCCATTGCTATTTCCTTTTGACAGTTCCATATATTCCGGTTCCGCAATACTAAACTTTACATAAACCGGATTCGTATCAGAAATTTTAGTCAAAGTCGTTTTTCCGGCATCTGCATAATTGCCAACCTCCAAAGCAGTTGTATCAATTCTCCCGCTAAACGGAGCTTTAACTATAGTTTCATCAAAATCTTTTTGCGCACTGATATATTTGGCATGTGCCACATCACGTTGTGTAATTATATTATCCAAAGTCTGTTTGGAAACAGCATTTTTGGCATACAAATTTGTATAACGTTCAGCATCTGCCTGAGCAGACAAATATGCTGATTTGGCACTTAAAAGATTAGCGCTATAATTTCTTTGGTCAATTTTGTACAACCATGCACCTGCGCTTACATACTCCCCACCTCTAAAATATTTTTCTTTTATCTGTCCGCTTACCTGTGCAACAACATTCATTTCCTGATTAGCTTCAATAAATCCTGTGTAATCATAAGCCACAGGCGTATCTCTAACAATTACAGACATAGACCGTACCATCGGTGCCCTGTTTGCCTGTTCTTGTTTGCCACAACCACCAAGCAAAAAAGTTCCCACAACAGCACAAATTGTTACAACAAATTTAATTTTTCTGTCCATCACTAATATTCCCTCCAATTAAGAAACCTAAAAATTATTCTACGTACACTTTATGGTCAAATTGTGTCAAATTTATGTCAAATTTTTATAAAATACAAATTTTTTTATTTAAATACAAATAGTACGATACTCTTTACAAAGCTACCTATTAATTAACCTTTCTTTGTAAAATTGTATTCTTTGGCGAAAGAAAACTTTCAAATGCTGCCAAACTAAACTGTTCTGCCCTTTGTGCACCATTTTCATCCAGCACAACATGAAGTTGTACACCTTTAACAAACCAATTTTTTAAATCTTTTTTAACATACTTATGTTTGGACTGACTCAAAATACTCATCGTTTTTAAAAAATCGCTACTAACAATAAACATATCCTCAATAGTCAAAATATCACCTGTCAGAGGATTAACATGCAAAAAAGTGTTATATTTTTTTTCTCCACCAATGAAACGCACACTCAATATATTTTCATAAGAAACCACTATCTCAAAACCCATAGCGGCATGCTTGCCAAACAAGTCACTCAAATTATCTTGGTACGCAGTACAAAAATAATCATTTATTTTTTTGCTTACTTTTTTATCAATTCCATAAAATTTTGGGATTGCACCATTTGCTTCCTCAACATAAATTTTTTCAGGATAAACTTCATATCCCAAAGTAGTAACACCTCGATTGATATTTTCATCTTTTTCTGACAACACCGGTAACTGTAAAACATAATGGCTCATCTTCCATGAATCATCTCTTTGCAAATCCATACGAACTGCCATATGACACAACTCTTGTCCTGACATATCCACCCGTTGTGTTGCATATAGTTCCTGTACACCATCATTATCACCATCATAAGATAAAAGCGAGTACATCCCCTCAAAATCAGGTTTATATCCTTTTAACAAATCATTTTCTATTTTGTCATATATTTTCTCATTCAAATTAATACTTTGACTGACCCCATTCAAAAGATTTATTTGCATTTTATTTTTTTCCAAGTCAATCGAACTTATTATGCCTGTTGACTCCGTTAATCCAAAAATAGGTTTTAGTTTATTATTTCTGTCAGCAAAAATCCTATATTCACTAATAGAATTTTGCCCACCTTGACGTACTGAAAAAAATAATTGCTGTTCATCGGCACTCAATTTTACAAGTTTTAAATCAGGATAATAACCGCCTGTCACAGCAGGATTCACCATATAGGGAGCCCCTTCCGTTTCCACTCTTAACAAAAAATCATAACAAAACCCACTATCCAATTTTTCCCCAAATAAAGTTACTTTATGCCCGTTATATTCAATTTTTCCCAGTTCTGCTGCATTAACAAAATTTGTCACAAACAACAAAACTATTAACATAACAAACTTTTTCATCTGTATTTGTTCCCGTGTTTTTTCTTTTCTATTTTTTTCTTTTCGTTGTCAATCAAAGCATATTGCTGGTAACAATATATCACCATCAACGGTACTGCAACCACCCAAAAGCCAAACCAACGTTGCTGAAAAAAATATTCCCCCACCATTCCTGCTACCAATGATGCCACTATCACCTGCCACATTTTCAACAAATACTTTAACATAAACTCCCGCATAATCCACTCCTTTTTACAAATCAAAATTATAATTTAAAACAATGTCATTCATAGGCAATTTGTCAATTTCAAATACCGACAAAAATTCACTTTTATTCATTTTCTCCCATTTATCAATAAACCCAACCTGCCAAGCAATATATCCTATAATATCTTCAGCAGAATACTTCTTTCTTAAAGTCCCCATATCCAAATCACCATCCCGTTTCGCCAAACGCCTGCCGTCTGCAACTTTAAATAAAGGTATATGGCAATATGATGGTCTTTCAAATTCAAATAATTCATATAAGTACAACTGTACTGGTACTGAACCAAGCAAATCCGACCCACGTACAATTTCTGTTACACCCATAATCGCATCATCTACAACTACTGACAAATGATACGCATAAACACCATCTGAACGGCAAACAATAAAATCCCCACTATTTTTATCTAAAACACTTTTTTGAATACCATAGTGTTCATCTTCAAAACAAATAACTCTGTCATCAACACGCACTCTCAACGCAGGTGAACGCCAAAAACTTTTTATAGCAATTTGCTCTTTAGTAAGATTACGACAAGTACCCGGATAACGGTAAATTCCATCATTTGTATGTGGAGCATTGGCAATATGCAATTCCCCTCTGCTGCAAAAGCAAGGGAAAGTGACCCTTTTTTGTTTTAATATTTCGATATACTTTTTATAAATTTCTATTCGTTCTGATTGAAAATAAGGACCTTTATCCCAATCCAACCCCAACCAATATAAATCATCTATTAAAATTTCTGCATTTGAACGTGGACAACGTAATTTATCCAAATCTTCGATACGCAACACTATTTCCCCGCCAAATTTACGTGACTTTGCCCAAGCAAATAACATTGCATATATATTTCCCAAATGCATCCTACCACTTGGTGTAGGAGCAAATCTGCCTACCACCATAATTTGTATATTTTACCAAATTATATAAAATTTGTAAATTTACTTTTATTTCTCTTTACGATATAATACACAATACTATGCATAAAGCAAATGCTATGGTAGAGGCAGGTATTCTTGCCGCAATTGCTGTTATTATGGCAATTATTGCAATTTATCTGCCCGTTATCGGAGTATTTATAAATTTCATTTGGCCATTGCCAATAATTGTCTGCGGTGTAAGAAATGGTTTTAAATGGTCATTTTTGACAACCATTGTTGCGGGTTGTATTTGCGCTATAATTATTAATCCGCTTCAAGCGTTTCTTTTAGTAGCCGTATTTGGAATTTTGGGGCTAATACTTGGTGAATGTATGCGCCGTAACACCAACCCATCCAAAATTTTATTGCTTGGCAGCTTAGGGGCACTTTTAGCTTTAATTATTAATTTTGTCATTGCATTTTTAATTATGAATATTAATCCAATTTCTATGCTTTTTGATTCTTTAAATACCAGCTTGGCTCAAATGGCAGAGTTTCAACGTACACATGGTGTCAGTGAATCAGATATTGCAGCAAGTATTGCTTCTTATTCAAAACTAATCCAAATGATGCGTATAATTATGCCCGGAGCACTTTTGTTGTCCTCTCCTGTTCTTGCTTTCGTAAATTATTGGACTGCTAAAAAAATTCTGGAAAAAGTGGGAAATCGTTTTGAACCTCTTGCTCCATTTAGAAATTTTATTATACCACGTTGGCTTATTTTACCTTACGGATTAAGTTTAATTGCTGTCGGTTATTTTTATCAATCAGCTCCAAACAGTTGGTATTACCAATTGTCTGTAAATATCCAAATGCTTTGCAGCACCGTTTTCATAATACAAGGTCTTGCATTGGCTTACTGGTATGTACATAAAAAAAATAAATCAATATGGTGGGCACATTCACTTACCATATTGTTATTCATTCAGTTATTTAGCCTAATTCTTCTGTGGATAGGGGCATTTGACTGTATTGCAGATTTTAGAAAAATTAGAGGTACACAAAATGCTTGAAGAAATTCAAAAATCACTCAAAAACAACTTTTTATTCCGCCCAAACTATTTTACTTATATTTTTGGACCACTTTGTTTGGGTGCTGTCTTGATTTGGCAAAGTCCTTTGTGGATTCCTTTTGTCCAAATCATTTTAATTATTTCATATAAATCTGGTGTTAAAAATTATCAGAAAAAAGTTGACCAATTTTCAAATTTTATGAGTGATATTATTCGAAATGTTGAAAAAAGCAACCATCATATTATTTCCCATATGCAAGTAGGATTGGCTGTTTTCAGTTCCAGTAACCATTTACAATGGTGTAATCATAAATTTAATGAAATTGTTAACAAAAACAACACTACTGATTGCCCGTTGGAACAATTATTGCCTGTTCCTGCAGGAACTTTTACAACATTGTTAAACAAAGATTCCTCCCGACGTTTGATAAGTATCGGCGATTTTGTTTTCTCTATGGAATCACGTCAGATTACAGACCAAGATAAAAAAAGCATAACAGGAAAAAATCAAAAATTGACTGGATTAGCTATTTATCTTTATGATTTTACAAATTTTGTTGCTTTGCAAAAACAATATCAAAATGAGAAATTAGCCTTATGCTATATCCGTTTTGACAACTATGACGAAATAACTCACAATCTTCCTGAAAACGGAATCATTAACCTTCACGCACAAACAACCGAAATACTTACAAAATGGGCAAATGAATATAACGGCTTTATTGTTACTATGAATAATGAATTTTCTTTGGTTGGTTTTTCTAATGAAAATTTAATGAAAATTATTAATAACAAATTTGACATCCTAGATAAACTACATAATACCAATACCAGCAGTCATATGAATCCTACTTTCAGTATTGGGGTCGCCGTCAACGCAGATAATCTTAGTACTTTATTTTCCAAAGCACAAAAAGCGTTAGACATGGCATTAAACCGTGGCGGTGACCAAACCGTTATCGATAATAATGGTCGTTTACGTTACTTTGGGGCAACCGGAACTGTAGTCGCTAAAACTAATAAAGTCCGTGCCCGTATTATGGCCAAAGAATTACGTGACCAAATGAATCTTGCTGAAAATATTATTGTAATGGGTCACACTAAAGAAGATTTTGATTCGTATGGTGCAAGCGTAGGCATTGCCTGTATGGCTAAATTTCTTAACAAACCAGTCAATATTGCCATAGGATATGTTGATGATGCCATTAAACGTACTTTTAAATTATTGAAGCCTTTAGGCATAACTGACACTTATGAAAAAATAACTGTTATCGGTAAAGAAGAGGCATTGAAATTAGTAACGCCAAACACCCTTTTAATTATGGTTGACCATCATCGTCGGCAATTAGGGTCAATACCGGAACTTATTGATACTGTACAACAAAAAATTGTAATTGACCATCACCGCCGTAGCGAAGACATTATCAAAGACACCACTTTATTATATCAAGAACCATCAAGCTCCAGTACTTCTGAACTTATCACCGAATTTTTCCAATACTTTGATGAAAGTTTAAAACCAACAAGTTTGGAAGCAACTTGCTTATACAATGGTATTTTATTAGATACAAAAAACTTCAACATTCAAACAGGAGATCGTACTTTTGAAGCTGCCGCCCTACTCCGTCGTTTCGGCGCAAATATCCGTATTGCCAACGAACTGTTTTCTGATACTTTTGATGATGTCAGGATTAAAGCAAAATTATTGTCAGAAACACGTCTTGTTGCCAATGGTTTTGTTATTGCCACATATAAAAATGCTGAAAACAATCAAAAAACAAATACCATTGCCGCACAAGTTGCTGACAAGTTGATTCTGTCAAATGAAGTACATGGTTCCTGTGTAATTACCGAATACAAAGAAGGTGGGTGTGCAGTCAGTGCCCGTAGCGATGGTACTATTTTTAATGTACAAATTATTATGGAAGCATTAGGAGGCGGCGGTCATCAATTAGCCGCTGCCTGCCAGTTAACTGATAAAAATGCCAAAGAAGCGGAAACGCTTATACTTAATGAAGTAGCAAAACAATTGGAGGAAAAGTAAATGAAAGTAATTTTATTGCAGGATGTAAAAACACTTGGGAAAAAAGGCGATTTGACAGAAGTTGCCGAAGGATATGGCCGCAATTTCTTATTGCCACGCAAATTGGCTAAAGAAGCGACCATTGAAAATATCAATCAGGCAAAAGCAACTGCCGCTACTGCAGCACACCATGCTGCAGTACATAAAGATGAAGCAACAGTATTAGCTGCGCAAATGCAAAAATTGACTGTAACAGTTAAAGTAAAGGTTGGTGCTAACGAAAAAATCTTTGGAACTGTCACATCCAAAGATATTGCCAAAGCAATTAAAACCCAAACCGGACTTGATATTGACCGACGTAAAATTGAACTTAAAAATCAAGTAAAAAGTTTGGGGTTGCACACTGCCTACGCTAAATTACACCCTGATGTAACAGCAGAGTTTCAAGTAAATGTAATAAAAGGAGAATAGGACAATTTTTGTCAGACAACTATGGATGAATTAAGAACTGCCCCTCAAAATATAGAAGCAGAACAAGGTGTACTTGCCGCTATGATGCTTGGAGACGAACGGGCAATAGATGAAATTATAAATTATCTTGTGCCTGAGGATTTTTATCGTGAAGCACACCGCGTAATATATGGTCATATGCAGGAATTACACCATGCCGGCAAAGCCATTGATAATATAACTTTAATAGATTCTTTACGTAATGCCAATAAGTTGGAAGATATTGGCGGTATTGCGTATATTACAAGCATTGCCGCAAGTGTTCCTACAACTGCCAACATCAAGTACCATGCGGATATTGTCCGTGACAAATCCCGTTTACGCCGTATGATTGCTGCCGGTACAGAAATAGCCCGTATGGGTTATGAACCAGATACGGACAATATTCAGGAATTATTGGACAAAGCTGAAGCCAAAATGCTTAATGTGGCTCAAAGCAACAATAACACCGAATTTACTCCCATTAATTCCATCGTTTTAAATATTAGTAATTTGGTAACTGAGCTGTCTGACCAAAAAAATCTTCTTATTGGCATCCCGACAAACATTCGTGATTTGGATATTATGACCAGCGGACTTCAACCAAGCGATTTTATTATTCTTGCCGCCCGTCCCTGTATGGGCAAAACTGCCTTAGCTCTAAATATTGCAGCAAATGTAGCCATAAGAGGACGTAACAAAGATGGTAACCGTTTAACTGTTGCTATTTTCAGTTTGGAAATGAGCAAGAACAATTGGTTAACCGTCTGCTTTGTTCCGAAGCTGCTATTGACAGTATGCGTTTGCGAACAGGAGGACTTAAAGCAGAAGAATTTGACAGATTTTGG
>JAGHTS010000321.1 GCA_018065225.1 Candidatus Phascolarctobacterium caballi | reverse complement strand
AAATTAAGGTTTGACGAGAATGGCAGCTGAAACAGCAACTTTCAACTAAAATTGACCGCTGATCATAAAATGGATACGTGTCCTACCAACTTCCTGTTCATTTAACGTACGGACTAATGGAAATCCCATAGAAACCGTTGAATAAATATGTTTATTCCAACTGCTTTTCACACCAAAACCTGCCCCGTGCAAAATGTGATCATCAAATGCCGCCTCACCGCCAACATGTCCTGTGTCATAAAAAATGAAGGCATTATGTTTGCGGTCTTTGCTGATTGGCACCTGATATTCAAAGGATGTGCTGAAACCCCTTTCCCCACTCAAATAAGATTCACGGTAACCACGGACACTGTTCACCCCGCCAATATAAAACTGACGGGAACTCGGCAGAGCATATCCCTGATTATATTGTGCATCTATATGGTTGCTGAACATTTGTCCGTTCCGATATGCTTTTTGGTAATACGAATTAAATTTATAATAGTGCACGGGCTTTATATCAATATTACTTGAAATACCGCTATAACTGCCAAATAATGAATAACTGTGTTTTTGATAAAACAAATGACTCTTTCCATAAGATGTATGACTAAAATACGGGTTTAAATCACGCACCACATCTCTTACATATTCAAAACCTTCAAAACTTGATTTGGAACTTTGATGATTGTATTCCAGTCCAAATTCACTACGGGTAGTATCATTAACAATAAATGGCTGCGTTATATTAACCGTATAAGCGGTTGAATGGCCTTTGATTTTTAACCCTGCATCCTTAATCTCACCACGGACGATTTCCGTAGCATTACTGCTAAACCCCAAAGTTATTTTTGTGCCGCTTGAACTAATTGGTACCGAATAAACAGCACTGAATGCTTTTGTCCCGTCACTGCCGATCATTCCTAAATTCAAACTGTCCCGCATACCAGAAATACTTTTTATGTTATAAAAATATCCTAAACGATACATACCACTGGTATAGTTACCAGCATTATCAGAAAACAATGTACTGTTAAGTTGTTGCGGCTCAAAAGCAGTCAAAACGAAATCTGTCGTACCGGACTGTTCCCCAGCTTGCAACATAATTCTCAACTGGACATCATTGGTGCCATTAAACAACATCATTTGTTGGTTCAACTCATTAAGGTTGACAATTTTGCCACCAGGTAATTTCACTCTTTTTTTAATGTAATTTTCTTTAGTAGTCTTATTTCCTTTGACAATTACTTTACCTGTTTTGCCTTCCACCAAAAGAATTTTGACAACTCCGTTATTAACTTTTTGGGGTAACAAAAATGCTTTGCAAGTAATATATCCGCCTTTGGCATACAAATCATTTATTTTGCCTAACATTTCATATAAATCGTTCACGCTCACATCTTTTTTGATGTATTCGTTTGTAATACTTTGTAAATCTTTATCGGCAAGCACTTCAGATTTATTGAATTCCACTTTTTTCAAGGTTACGATTATTTTTTCCGATTCCTGCTGTTGCGTCCCCATATCTTTATTTTCTATTTGCGTTTTTTGACGTAACCTGTCTTCTTCAATTTGTTTTGCAACCCGGGCACGTTCCATCATTTCCAAAGTCCTGTTTAACTGTGGTCCTGCTGTTTCACCTTTAAGCGATGACAGTGCCTGCTCCATCCCTTGCGTTACCACATCAGCCGCAACTGCATTGCCGTGAAAAATTCCCAATACACCGGCAAATAATGCCACACCATACTTTTTTTTCATTTTATCCTCCCAATCCACCAATTTATTTTTATTCTTTCATGCGAATGACAAATTTAAAATTAAAAATTAACCATCAAGTCCATACCACAACATACTGATTTTATTTTATATGTTTTAGAACTCATATTCGTCATCGTCTTTATTGCTTTTAACTACAATAATCTCATCACCTTTAACCACATTATTAAACATTGTGCAATTCCCAAT
>JAGHTS010000269.1 GCA_018065225.1 Candidatus Phascolarctobacterium caballi | reverse complement strand
TTATAAATGTGTTATAATAATCACATTAATTTAAGGAGGTATCATAAGTGCAACAGATTGACAAAGAGTGTATTAATACTTTGCGTTTTTTGGCGGCGGACGAGGTAGAAAAAGCTAAGAGCGGTCATCCTGGTTTTCCTTTAGGAACAGCTCCATTAATATATGTGATTTGGGACAGGTATTTGCGATATAATCCTGAAAACCCCAATTGGTTTGATCGTGATAGATTTATATTAAGCCCGGGACACGGGAGTGCGCTTTTGTATGCGATGTTGCATTTATCAGGATATAAATTGAGTTTGTCAGATTTGCAAAATTTCCGCCAATGGGGAAGTTTGACTCCGGGTCATCCTGAGGTTGGACACACTCCGGGGGTGGAAGCCACTACAGGACCTTTGGGTCATGGTTTTGCAATGGGGGTAGGTTTTGCTATTGCGGAATCAATGCTGTCTGCAAAGTATAATAAACCTGATTTCCCGATTATTAATCATTACACTTATGGAATTGTTTCTGATGGAGATTTAATGGAAGGCGTGGCATCAGAAGCAGCATCTTTGGCAGGTACATTAGGACTGGGGAAATTAATTTATTTTTATGATGACAATAAAATTTCCATTGAAGGTAGTACAGATGGTGCATTTCGCGAGGATGTGGAAACAAGATTTAAAGCGTATGGGTGGCAGGTATTACGTGTTGCTGAGTCAGAAGATGTTGATGCGTTGACAAGTTCAATCAGAACAGCACAAAGTGATAAAGAACACCCGACTTTAATAATTGTCAGGACACATATTGGTTTTGGCAGTCCAAAACAGGATAATGCTTCGTGTCACGGTGAACCTTTGGGGGCAGAGGCATTGGCTATTACCAAAGCAAATGCGGGGTGGAAACCGGATGCAATGTTTGTTGTGCCAGATGAGGTAAAAGGTTATTTTGCAGATAAATTGCCTCAATGTCGTAAAAATGAGGAAGATTGGAATTTGCTTTTCCAAAAATATTATGAAAATTATCCCAAAGAAGCCATGGAACTGCATAATCGGTTATGTGATGAATTCTCTTGTGATATTGATGAATTATTAGCATGTTTTGCAAATGCTGAAAAAGCAGCAACCCGTGAAGCAAGCGGTGAAATTATTAATAAACTCGCTGAATTGTTGCCGGCATTTGTTGGTGGTAGTGCTGATTTGGGACCGTCAAATAAAACGGTTATAAAGACAGGTGGATATTTTAGTGATAAAGAACGTACTGGAAGAAATTTGCATTTTGGTGTGCGTGAACATGGTATGGGTGCTGTGGTGAATGGAATAAGTTTGCATGGTGGATTTATTCCTTTTGGAGGCACTTTTGCAGTTTTTGCAGATTTTATGCGTCCGGCAATTAGGATGGCGGCATTGATGAAACAGGGAAGTATTTTTGTGCTTACCCATGACAGCATTGCATTGGGAGAGGACGGACCTACTCATCAGCCAATTGAAACAATAATGGCTTTACGCTTAATTCCTAATGTAAGTGTGTTTAGACCGGCGGATGCTTTGGAAACAGCGGTAGCGTGGCGTCATGCTTGCTTAAACAGAAAACAACCGACATGTTTGTTGTTAAGCCGGCAAAAATTACCAGTCCTGCACGAATATTTAAAGATAATAAAAGAAAATGCTATGAAAGGCGGTTATGTAATAAGCCCTGCTAATAAAGTAGCACAAGCAATTATTATTGCCACTGGCAGCGAAGTGTCATTGTCACTTAAAGCGCAAAAAGAACTTGCACAAGAAAATATAGATGTGGCAGTAGTTTCTATGCCAAGTTGGGACTTGTTTGAAAAACAAAGTGGCGAATATAAATTAAGTGTTTTGCCGAAGAATATTCCATGTTTGGTGGTTGAGGCGGGAACTCCGTATGGTTGGGAACGTTATTCAGATAAAGCGATAGGGATTACAACTTTTGGGGCATCTGCTCCCGGTGATATTTTAATGGAAAAGTTTGGCTTTACAGTTACCAATATTGTTGAAAAAATAAAAGAACTTTTGCACAGATAATTAATTATGAAGAATTTGTTAACTATTGCTGGTAGTGATTCAAGCGGTGGTGCAGGAATACAGGCAGATTTGAAAACTTTTGCAGCTCATGGCACTTATGGAATGAGTGTGATAACTGCTGTTACAGCACAAAATACTTGTGGAGTTATTTCTGTTCAAAATATAGATACTAAAATTATTGCTGAACAGATAAAAGCAGTTTTTGAAGATATTGTTGTTGATGGTGTAAAAATTGGGATGCTTGCTAATATGGAAATTATAGATACTGTTACCAAGTGTTTGGCAAAATTCGTCCCTAAAATTATTGTACTTGATCCAGTGATGGTTTCTAAAAGCGGGTATAATCTGTTGGCAAGAGATGCTTGTACAACATTGATAAAAAATTTGTTGCCAATAGTAACAGTCGTTACTCCCAATATTTTGGAAGCAGAAATTCTTTCGGAAATAAAAATTACAGATAAAGAAACTATGTGTATTGCGGCAAGAAAAATATATGCTTTGGGAGCGAAAAATGTTTTGCTTAAAGGCGGACATTTAAAAAATTGTGCGGATGATTTTTTGCTTACCCAAAATAGTGAATATTGGTTTAAAGGGGAAAAAATAGATAATAAAAATACGCACGGGACTGGTTGTACTTTATCTAGTGCGATAACAGCAAATTTGGCAAAAGAACAAGACATTGTTACTGCTGTTGCTAATGCAAAACGATATGTAACTTTGGGAATAAAGAAAGGATTGACGATTGGTAATGGGTGCGGTCCTGTACATCATTTTGTAGATTTATATCAGAAAGCGGGAATGGATGAATGAATTTAAAAACTGATTTTTTGAAAATAGTTGAAGAAATACGAAAAAGCAAACCAGTTATTCATCATTTGACAAATTATGTGTCGGCAGAAAGTTGTGCTGATATTTGTTTGGCAGCTGGCGCTTCTCCGATTATGGCAGATGCTATTGAAGAAGTAAAAGATATTGCTAAAAATGCTGATGCAGTTGTTATCAATATTGGTACTATAAGTACAGAGCAAATGGAGGCAATTAATACAGCAGTTGTGGTGGCAAAAGAACAGGGCATACCTGTAATTTTTGACCCTGTGGGGGTAATGTCCAGTCAGTATAAGTTGCACTTTGCATTAGAATTATTGCAAAAAGGTTTAGTGGATATTGTACGTTGCAATTTAAGTGAATGTCTTGCTTTGGTATCAGGTAAAGCGGTTGGGCGTGGTTTGGACAATACGGCAGATGCGTCTGATAATGTTGGCTTAAAGGCGGCAAAAGAAGGGGCAAAGATGTTTAATTGTATTTTTGCTGTAACTGGTGCAGTTGACTTTGTTTCAGACAGAAAGCATGCAGTTGTACTAAATAATGGTAATCCTTTGTTAAAGGATATTACTGGTGCTGGTTGTATGACTTCTACATTGGTTGCCTGTTGTGCTTCTGTGGCGGATGATATGTTGACGGCGGCAGCTTTGGGAGTTGTTATTATGGGGCAAAGTTCAGAATTGGCGGCAAATTTTTTGGAAAAGAAAGATGGTCCCGGCATGTTTAAGGCACGGCTTATGGATGCGGTATATCATGTGACTACTAAATTTAATGTGCTTAATCTTGAACCGAACAAAGTGAAAAATGATTGATTATTCGCTTTATTTAGTAACGGATGAAAGATATGACAATTTGCTTTTAAAAGTGAAAAAACTTTTAAACAAAGGTGTAACATTAGTCCAATATAGGGTTAAACGTAAGACAACATCAGATATGTTAGTTGAGGCACAGGAATTAAAACAGATTTGTGACAAATATAAAGTTAAGCTTTTGATTAACGACAGAATTGATATTGCTTTGGCGGTTGGGGCGGCGGGTGTACATTTGGGACAAGATGATATGCCATGCAAAACAGCAAGAGAGATACTGGGCAAACAAGCGATAATTGGTGTGAGTGTTCATAGTGTTAAAGAAGCACAATGTGCAATAGCTGATGGTGCAGATTATTTGGGCGTGGGGGCAATTTTCCCCACAAAAACAAAACTTGATGCGGATGTTTTGGGAATAAAAGTTCTTGAAAAAATTTGTAATGCATCCACAGTGCCGGTTGTGGGAATTGGTGGTATAAATTTGCAAAATAAAGATGAAGTAATTAGGGCAGGCGCTCAAGGGGTAGCAGTGGTTAGTGCATTGTTGGATGGGATAGAATAATGAATTTAAGCAGCAGACAAATGCAAATTGCTGAAATTGTACGGATTGACGGGCCAATTACAGGTGAACAGATTGCTTCACGGTTACATGTGACCCGTGCGGCTTTGCGTAGTGATTTGGCTATTTTGATTATGGGTGGTATTTTGGATGCCAGACCTAAAGTTGGTTATTTTTATACTGGTAAAAACACTTTAGGTATGCTTATGGAAGAAATAAGTTCCATTCTTGTTGCAGATATTCAGTCCGTACCGGTTGCTGTTTCTGTGGGTGCTACTGCCAAAGATGTTATTTTTAAAATGTTTACAGAAGATGTTGGCAGTGTCTATGTTGTTGATGAAAGTGGACTTTTAGCTGGTGTGGTTTCCCGTAAAGATTTATTAAAATTTGCTTTAAACAATAAGGCAGATTTGGCAGAAATTCCTGTTGAACTGGCGATGACACAGGTAAGTAAAATTATTTATGCAGAACCGTCTGACAGTGTAGTAAGTGCCGCTTGCAAACTTATTGACAATGAAATAGATTCTTTGCCGGTTGTAAAAATTGTGGATGTTGGCAAACATAGTTTTACTATTGTAGGAAGAATAACAAAAACAAATTTCACCAGGTTGTTGGTGGAATTGGCTGAAGGGAAAGGGGTACATCACGATGATGAATAAAAAAGTTCCTGTAATTTATGCTGTTTCTGATTCTGTTGGGGAAACTGCGGAATCGGTAATACGGGCAACTGTTAGTCAGTTTGTTGGTGAAAAATTTGAACAGGTAAGAGTTCCTTATGTCAGGGACAGGGAACAGATTGACCAAATTATAAATGAAGCGGCAGAATACAATGCTATTGTTTGTTATACAATGGTTTCTCCAGAATTGCGGGAACATCTTATAGACAAAGCGGTGGAAAAAGATGTGCAAATTGTGGATGTATTAGGTCCTATGATTAAGGCAATAGAAAATGCCACGGGACTTTTGCCAAAAAATAAAGCAGGATTAGTTCATTCGTTAGACCATGAATATTTTAAGCGGGTTGAGGCAGTGGAATTTGCAGTTAAATATGATGACGGAAAAAATCCTTTGGGGTTATTAAAAGCTGATATTGTTATAGTTGGTGTTTCCCGTACGTCAAAAACACCATTGTCTATGTATTTGGCACATAAAAAAATAAAGGTTGCCAATGTGCCGCTTGTACCAGAACTGGAGCCGCCTGAGGAATTGTTTAAGGTTCCTCCTTATAAGGTTGTTGGACTTTTGATTGATCCCTATAAATTAAATGATATTCGTTCTGCCAGATTAAAAATTATGGGATTGGACAGTACGGCAGAATATGCGGATATGAAACGGATTGGTGAAGAATTGGAATACGCCAAAGGGATTATGAGACGTATTCATTGCAGGATTATTAATGTCAGTAACCGTGCCATTGAAGAAACAGCGGGAATAATTTTAGATTATTATCATCGCAATTTGGAACGTGAAGAACAGAATAAAGAAGAGGAAAAAGAATAGTGGGAAAAAATCAAAATATTGAATCATTACAGGGGGCAGAACCTTTTTATCTTGAAGGAACAAATGGTAAGGCGGTATTGTTGATACACGGTTATACAGGCACTCCTTCACAAATGCGGATGTTGGGTGAATATCTTAATGGGGAAGGTTATACTGTTTGTGCGCCGCTTTTGCCGGGTCATGGTACAAATGTGGAAGATTTGCGGAAAACAAGAGTTAAAGATTGGTATAAATGTGTAGTTGATGTTTATGATGAATTGCATAAAACTTTTTTTGATATTGCGGTAATCGGTCTAAGTATGGGCGGATTGCTGGCAATACGGTTGGCAGCGGAAAAAAAGGTTTGGAAATTGGTAAGTGTGGCAACACCTATATACCTTTATGACAAGAGGCTAAAATGGTTGTGGCTGTTAAAAAACTTTATGGATTATGTCAAGAAAAAACCTCATATTTATCCTGTGGATGACAAATACAATGTAGCGTATGATGAATTGCCCGTTGCACCAGTATCAAGTATGCTTAAACTGATAAAAAAATGCCGTAAGAAATTTTTGCGTAGGGTACATTGTCCTGCTTTAGTTTTGCAGGGAGGTAAAGATTTTACTGTTATGCCTAAAAGTGCAGAATTTATTTTGGAAAAAATATTTAGTAAAGACAAACAATTGCTTTGTTTGGAAGACAGTGGGCATGTTGTACTTTTGGATAAACAACGTAATTTTGTGATGTCACAGATAAAGGAGTTTTTAGAAAGATAAAATTTATATTGATATATTGGAGTGGCGGTTGATGTTTACAGGGATATTTGCGTAATATCCCTTTTTCAATACACTTAATTAAAATATAAAACGTATTCGCAGTATGTTAT
>JAGHTS010000077.1 GCA_018065225.1 Candidatus Phascolarctobacterium caballi | reverse complement strand
AGCCAAACTAAATCACCATCTTGAAAAATCAAATCAGGACTTGGGTTGGTAATGGTATAATCACCCCGCACAATGCCTACTGCAACAGCATTAAAGGTGTTACGGAAGTTTACATTGCGTAAAGTTTTACCTAACAGGGGTGAACTGTTTTCAACGATGATACTGTATGGATAAATACGATATTTTTCCGGGACTTTTTCAGCATTCTTAAAAAATTCAGTTAAGGTGACTGGGTCTTTTTCGTGGGTAAGACCGATAATATTGTTTTCAATGGCGGCTTTTAAAATCCGCATTTGTTCGGTTGTGCCGATTAACAACAGTTTGCTTTGAGGCGTAAAATGATAATTGTATCGCGGCAAATATGTAACCTCGTCGTTTGTATCAATGGCTTGCAAAATATTGCAGCCATACATCAGACGAAATTGTGATGATGCCAAAGTTTGACCTAACAAGTTGGAATTGTCGGTAACGGTAAAATGCCCGAGTTTTAATTCGTTGCCAAAATATGTGTTGGTGGAAATTCCGTATGCTTTGCGGTGTTCGGCAATATGTTTGGCATTAAGATTGATTAAAAACCTTGATTCAATGTTAAGATATTGGCTCATCAGCCAATTTGATTTTGATATGAAATAAATCATAATAATGGTAATGGGAATGGCAATAAGATATTCAAGTTGTGCCACTTGTGTTAAGGTTAAAATAATGGCGACGGCGGCAATGGCAAGTTTCATTGTCACAAGACAAATTAAAGGAATATGATTTGCTTTGTGTTTTAACCAAAGAATGGAAAAAAGAGTTCCTTTTTCGGCACTTAACATCAATGTCCGCAAAATGGGTGACATCAAAATTATGGTGATGATTGCTGTAGCATAGCGGTGGTAAGGGGTTTTGACAAAAGTGGCGATAAAATCAACCATATAGAAAGAGGCAAATAAAATTATTGCGGTTAAAAGTGTGCCGCAAATCAACATTCTTGTTATAAAATTGGTAAGGTAGTTTTGCCAGTCAGAGCCGTTGTGTTTGATATTATTGTTCTCATTGTTGCGGTCTAAATAATTGATAAATTTTTCTGGTAATATTTTGCGGATTATTTTTATCCCCATTTCGGCACTGTTGATAAAATAAGGTGTGGTAAATGTGGTTGTAACGGAAACCGCCACGACAATTGGGTATAGAAAATCACTGGTGACACCCAAACTTGTGCCTAATCCGGCAATTATAAAAGAAAATTCGCCAATTTGTGCCAAACTGAAGCCGGCATGGATAGAGTTGTTTAAACTTTGTCCGCCCAAAAACACCCCGCTGGTGGAAAAAATCAGTTTGCCAATGATTGTTACGACAATAATTGTAACAATGGGTATCCAATACTGCATTAAAAGTACTGGGTCAACAAGCATTCCCACAGAGACAAAAAATATGGCGCCAAATAGGTCTTTGACAGGTTTTATTACTTTTTCAATAATATGCAAATCTGGTGCTTCGGCGATAAGTGACCCCATAATAAACGCACCTAATGCGGAGGAAAATCCCATATGTGTGGCAAGTACCACCATACCCAAACACAATCCTGCACAAATGATAATCAATGTTTCTTCATTTATAAGATTTTTGGCTTTTTTGAAAAAAGTGGGAACAATGTACATACCGCAAACAAACCAAAGAGTCAGGAAAAATACTAAACGGAGGACGCTCATAGTCAATTCTGCAGGTGATATACCTGTGGATGTAACTGCAATGGTGGAAAGCAAAACCATCATAACAATGCCGGCAATATCTTCTACAATAAGCATTCCAAAAACTATTTCGGTAAAACTTTGTTGTCGCATGTTCAAATCATCAAATGCTTTGATAATGATGGTGGTGGAACTCATTGACAACATTCCGCCTAAAAATACAGAGTCCATATTGCTCCAACCAAGCAATCTTCCGGCAAAATATCCCATAAAAAGCATCCCCAATATTTCACAGGTTGTACCGATAAAAGCAGTACTGCCGACTGATTTGAGTTTGTAAAAACTAAATTCCAAACCTAATGCAAACAGTAAAAATATTACACCGATTTCTGACCATGTGGCGATATTTGCCGTATCAACAATGGTTGGAAAATATTGAAAGTTTGGCCCGGTGATAATACCTGCAATTATGTATCCCAGCACTAATGGCTGGTTTATTTTTTTGAAAAGAATGGTTGTTACACCTGCGACAAGTAATATTATTGCCAAATCGGTTATTATTGGTGGTAAATGCATTTTCTATCCTCCTGAAAATTACGCACAACTGATGTA
>JAGHTS010000019.1 GCA_018065225.1 Candidatus Phascolarctobacterium caballi | reverse complement strand
CATACTTTTGGGTGAAAGTAAAAACCCCGGTGTTGTTACCATTAAAAAACTTTGTGACGGTTTGGAAATAACTCTTGGGGAATTTTTCTCCACCCCTGAGTTTGATAATTTGGAACAAGAAATAAAATAACCCCTGCCAAGCGCAGGGGTTATTTTATAAGTCAAATTATTTTCATATATTGTTTTATATAAATTGTTTCGTGTGAAACAATTTATATTTATTTATTGATTAGAAATTAAATGTCAAACCGAGACGCACACCTCTTGTTTTACCGTCAACTTTAACATTTGCCAAAGATTGGTTGGTGTATTCTCCAATTTTATCCAGCCGCAAATACTTGTAAGACAAATCCAAGCAAATATTTTTGGCAATCTTATAGCCAACACCAACTTCATAGTGATACAAATCTTTGCCTATACCCACATCTCCCCAAGCGCACAAATTGCCAATCAAAGGAATTACGCAAGTCGCCCCGATATGCAAAAGGTCTTGGCTCTTTGCTTTAAAACCATCTCCGCCATCAGAACTGTTACTAAATTTTACATGATAATCACCTGCATATAAGGAAAGCATCTTGCCATATAAATACCTTAAATTATATTCCTGTAATTTAATTTTGTTTGGCAAATTAAAACTTCTGCTGGAAGTATCAACAGAGGGGTTTGATTTTAACTGTTCATAACGATATTGTACCGCAATACCTTTGCAAAGCCCCACCGTTACCCCTGCATAAGGTTTGGTTTTTTCGTGTCCGTCCAAAGTGTCGTCTTTCAAATCCGCAAAAGTTGCATTTTTTACAACCGACTTAATATCATTTAATGTGTTAATTCCGACTTGAAAAGATACTTTTCCCAAAGAGTAATCTGTCAAAGGCGCCGCCAAAACACTTGCTGACATTCCCAAAACAAATACTGATGTCAAAAAAATAGTTTGTTTTTTCATATAATCTTACATCCTTTCAAATAACAATATTACAATTATATCTTTTTTACATAAAATTCGCAATTAAAAACTCCTCTTTTTATTGAGGAGTTTTACCTTGCGTATACTCATTTATTTTCCGGGAAATATTTTGTACAAATTCGCTTTCTTTAACAGATGTCCACAATTCATCCATTTGGTACATCGCTTCCTGTGCAACTATACTTGCCCCTATTTTCATAAAGCCAATGTTTTCATTAAATTCTTTTTTTAATTCATCCACCGTGACTTTTGCATTATCATATTCTTCGTGAATATAAGCAGATATTTCCGCAGGCATAACAGAATCCTTTGGATTCATCATAAATTCCGGAACAACTATTGCCCCACCGATAGATAAAATTACTAAAAGTATTATCAAAAATCTTTTCATAAATATTATTTCATTTCCGGCACAATCAAGCCATAATCTCCCGCTTTACGCTTATAGACCAAAGATATCTTTTCTGTATTGGCATCAAAAAACAAGAAAAAGTCGTGGTTAAGCATATTCATTTGCAAAATTGCTTCCTGAACATCCATCGGACGCAAAGTATATTTTTTGTTACGCACTACTGCAAAATCTTTATCTGCTTCCGGCTCATCAGGATAAACATCTTCCGAACCATATTCAACATATTTGTTTCTTGTCAAACGGGTTTTGAATTTGTGAATTTGGCGGGAAATTTTTTCTGTAACCAAATCAATGGAGGAATACATTTCCCCAGTCCGCTCCTGTGCCCTGAAGGTAATGCCTTTGGCAGGTACTGTCAATTCCACAATATGTTGTCCTTTTTCCACAGAAAGCATCGCCATAAGGTCGCCCGCAACATTTATCTGTTTGGTAATAACCCCAACTTTCTTTTCTACATAATTTTTTAAAGCATCCGTAATTTCAATATTTTTGCCGCGTACAATAACTGACATATTACCCCTCCTCTCAAAATAGCCACTAATTTTCTAAATACATATTATAACAAAAAAAGTAGGTTAAAATCAACCTACTTTTAATATTTTATCTGTGATGTCTGTGATGAAATCCGGGGCCATGATGATGGTGATGATGCCAAGGCCAACCCCAAACATCAATAACTACCGGCGGTCTTGTGTAATATGGTGTCTGTACTATTACTTCTTTCGGCTTGTCAACTTTCATAACCCACAAACGATAAACTTCCATGCCGTTTATGACTTTGCCTCCTTCTTTTTCAGTCATTATCCGATATCCGTTAAAATCATACTCACGTCCTGCATAATAACTTAAACGGGATGCCAAATCCTTAAAAGTTTTTTTATCATTGGTATAAACATAAGTCATTTGGTCTGGGGCAAGATTCAAAGCAATCATTTTTGCCAAAGCTGGAATTTTGGCTGTATCAACATAAGCAGTTACATCTTCACTTTCCGCTTCACGTACATAAACAGTTTTTGTTACTGCTTCGGTCAAACGGGATTTCATCTCTGTTGCTGTTATTTGTGCATTTGCATCCAATTCGGTATCATTCCATTCTGCAAAACAGGGAACAGCAAACATTGTCAAAATAAAAAATAACGCCAATATTTTCTTTTGCATTTCTTTCAGCACCACCTTTCAAAAACCGTAAAAATAATCTCTCTCAACTCATCATAAAAAGATTGTAATTCAAAAGTATGGCAAAAATATGGCGTATATCTTTAATTCCAATTTTTGCAAACATCAATCCATTTTTCAAAATACTGGGAATATTTTTCAAGTTCGGCAATGGTCAGTTCAATCGCCGAATTACTTGAGCCGCAAGCAGGAAAAACTGTGGTAAAACGTTGTAATGATTTATCCAAATAAACGCTAACCCCTTCATTAATACCGAAAGGGCAAACTCCTCCAATACTATGACCAATCAAATTGTCAACTTCATCAGGGGTCAACATTTTGGCTTTAGTGGCAAATTCCATTTTAAATTTTTGGTTATCCACCTTTGCATCACCGGCAGCCACAATCATTATGGGTTTGTCATTCACCATAAATGTCAACGATTTGGCAATCCGTTCCGGTTGTGTTCCTGCCGCCTGTGCCGCCAATTCTACTGTTGCACTGGACTGGGCAAACTCCAAAATTCTGTTATCAATGCCAAATTTTTGAAAATAATTCTTAACCTTTTCTATTGCCATTATATTTCCAATTTCCTTCCCTTAACAAAATCAACCAACAATTTAAGCAAATTGACTTTGGCATTTACCGCCCAAACTAATAATATTGTAAGAAAAATTAAAATGAAAGACAAAAGCCGCAAAAAACCTAAATTGTTATCATTCCAAACAAACATTACCAATGCTGTAAAACTGGTTGCCAACATAAAAATTGCCGGGAAAACTACAAAAGCAATTTTCTTATACTTGATTCGCAAAAGCCATAGACAAACCAATAACAAAGTAATGCCTGCTATTAACTGATTAGTTGCCCCAAACATTGGCCAAATTACTTCCCACATTCTTTTGCCGCTGCTTTCCAAAACAACTAATCCTATTGCGGCAAGCAATGTAAGCGCAGTTGCCATAAAACTGCTTAAGCGGTTATGGGTAATTTCCTGCAAAAGATACCGTCCCACCCTTGTCAAGCAATCTAATGTTGTCAAAAGCAAACAATTAACAAGCATAAAGCCCATAACACTGCCCAAATGATGTTCAAATCCCAATGTCTGAGCCATTCTGCCAAAGCCGACTGCAAAACAGTTTAGCGGTGATTGGGCAAGAAAATCGCCATTTATTATTACAGTCCCCAAAGAAATAATACCAACTACACCCTCCAGTAACATTGCACCATAACCAACTGACAATGCCTGTTCTTTTTTTGCCAACTGTTTTGGTGTTGTACCTCCGCTAATCAAAGAATGGGCGCCACTGACCGCACCACAGGCAACTGTAATAAACAAAATAGGCCACAAATAACTGTTTTCATTAATTGAATTCCACCCGTAAAACGGTTGCAGCATATTTGTAGGCATTTGCCACCCCACAATAAACATTCCCACTACACCAATAGCAATACCGAAATACAAAAACAAAGATGCGATATAATCACGGGGTTCCATCAAAAGCCATACAGGCAAAACACTTGCCAAATAACAATAACCGACTATTGCCACACGCCAATTGTTGATGGAAAGGTCAAACATTTTGTAAATAGTGCCATCATACGCTCCGTAATACAACGCATAAAAGAAAAATGGCAACAAGAAAAACGTATCATTTCTCAAACCAATATGAAAAGTATAAATACCAATGCCAAGTATAAATGCCATTATTACTGTTAAAGTTACAGTAAACCCAACTGCCGGTGCTTCATTAAAAGTTATAGCGGTTAAATCCAAAAATGCTGCCACAACCAACACCAAAGAAATCCAAAAAACTACCAGTATCAAAAAATGTACACGTCTGCCAAAAGTCCGTTGTACAACCTCTGCCAAAGAAAGCCCGTCATGTTTCAAAGACATTGCCAAAGAACTGATATCATGTACTCCACCGACAAATATACAGCCAAAAACAATCCACAACAATGCCGGCACCCAACCAAACATTGCCCCTGCAACCACAGGCCCGATAATTGCGCCTGCACCTGCAATAGAAGAAAAATGATGGGCAAACAACATCCCAAACGGGGCCGGAAAATAATCCATATCATCCCGCAAATATATGGATGGCATTTCTTCATCTTTATCTGTCAAAAAATATTGATTAAGCCATCTGCCATAATATTTGTAAGCCAGACCGAAACATATCAAGGCAATAACAATAATAAACGATATCATAATAACTCCTCATTCTGTTGCAAAAGTTTCGTAAATTCTTCTGCTGTCAAAGGTACACCGGTATATACCCCAACCACTTCATCAAAATCCATTTCATCTATTTTCTTTCTGCGGTCTTCTGTATTGATGTGGCTGAGAATAACTTTCAAGCCGATTTTCTTCGCCATATCTACAATGCCTTTGCAAACAACATAACCGTTTTCAGTATCAACCCAGTCAACAACACGTCCCAAACTCAAATAGTCAATAAGATTTTTAGGAATTTTTGCCAAACCGGAAACCCCATTAATAAAATCGCCCAAAATTATATTAAATCCCGCCTCACGGAAATCTTTTATGATTGCTTCCATATTGCTGACATTAACCAAAGAAGATTCACTAATTTCTATTTGAATATCTTTTGGCGAAACACCTGCAACATCCGTAACCAATTTATATTCATTCACCAAACTGTCCTGATAAAATGACGCTTCTGAAAGGAACACTGATACTGGCAATATTTTTTTGCCCGCCTCTTTCCATTTCCGCAACTGCGTACATGCCAAACGGAAATTCATCATATCAAGCCGGGGCAAAAGTCCCTGCCGTGACAAAATCCCTAAAAATTCTTCCGCCGCCAAGACCCTTCCATCTTCCATTTTCCACGAAGAAACAATTTTGCAACCAACAACCTGCCCTGCCCTATTCCATTTTGGCTGGTAATGTAAATCAAAAGCATGAGAATTGACCGCTTCTTCAAAATAAGAAATCAAACTGCCACTATGTTCCTCAAGCACTTCTTTTTCCTCGTCACAAAATACATAATTTGTATTTATGCGGTCAAAATCATAAGAAACCACAATACTTACAATACGGCCCAAATCCTTAGTCATATCTTGATTCACATTGTCAACATGCATAACACCAAAATGCGGGTATAATACGCCAACATTATTTACCTGACAAAACTTAATCGTACTTTTGGTAATATTTTCAAAAAGTTCTCCCAAACTGTCATGATCTTTACGAATAGCAAACACAAAATAATGACTATGTACATAAGCGAGCCTGACCTCTTCATTAACAAATTCATGGTCTATATTGTGCCACAATTTTGCCATCAGATTTTGCATCTGCTGTAAATTACGGTGCCGCATTGTTTTATAATAACCGTCTATATCCATAACTGCCAAATAAAAGTCCGTCCAATTTTCGTCCATTACCATTTTATGTAAAGCCGCTATATTAGGACCGCCTGTAATAGGAGACACATACGACAAGTTTTCTATTTTGGCATTCATCTGCAAATAAATATAAAGAACATAACCCACTAACAACATAATAATTATAACGCCCAAAGCCAAATACTTGTTCAGCCGGGACATTGCCGCATTTACGCCATCTGCCAGCAAGGTATCAGACATAACGTACACCAAATAATCTTCTTTTTCCCGTCCTATAGATTCCACTGGATAATATGCTATGGTGGACCCGCCATCATAGTCACATATAATCATTCCGTTGGCACCGCGTTCAATATTTTTACGTATTTTTTCCACCGCTAATTTGCAATCCGCTGAATAGTTTTCAAAATATTTTAATAAATTATCTGTAAGAAACTGTTGCCCTTTATAAGAAACAACCTGCCCGTCAGGTCTGATTAAATATACCGGTAATTCACTGTTAAAAAAGCTGCCGTCAATATAATCCAATGATTCAGACGCTTTTTCCGCAAGAAAAACCGCCCCGTCAAAATTTCCGTTGGCATCTTTCAAACTTGCCATCATATACAGAATTCTTTCTTTTCCGTCAGATGTGTAATTATTGGAATCTGTTTCTATTACTTCCTCACCGTTTTTTAATGCAAGAAAGAAATCCCTGTCCCCAAAATTATAATTGTTCTTTGTAGATGTATACACAACACCATTTTTATCAGCAACACCAAAAAATCTGTAAGTGTCTCTTAACCGGTTTCCCATTTGTTCAATTTTTTTACATCTGTCACTGAAACTGTCCCCTTGCATATTTTCGGCTAAGCCAAGTACTAGATTTTTGTCAAAGTCATTATCTGTAACATGATCTTCTGTCACACGGGCAAAGTTTTCAAAAAATTGTATTCTGCCACGCTCCTGCATTTCCCTGTCAGCATAAAATGACATTGAAAGCACTGCGCAAATTACCGCAAAGAAAACAACCCCCAATGTCAAATAAATATGTTTTTTTACAAAGCTAAAAATCTCTTCCAAAATAACTTCCTCCTGTCATTTTTAGTCATATCATAAAAATAAGCATAAACTCCCATTTTAAATTTATTAAATTATACTACAATTAAAAATAAAATCAATAATATAC
>JAGHTS010000142.1 GCA_018065225.1 Candidatus Phascolarctobacterium caballi | reverse complement strand
ATAGCAAATGATTAATTGTAATGCAAATCACAATATTCAAACAAAAAGGAAGTGTATTTAACACTTCCTTTTTGTTTGAATATTTTTTATTCTGTAATGTTACATCATCGGCATTCCACCACCAGCTGGCATTCCTGCTGCCGGTTGTTCCTTTTGAGGAATATCTGCAACCAAACTTTCTGTTGTTAAGACCATTGCGGCAATTGATGCTGCATTCTGCAAAGCACTACGTGTAACTTTCGTTGGATCAACTATACCTGCACCAATCATATCAACATACTCTTCTTTCATCGCATCAAAACCAACGCCCTTTTTGCCACTGCGAATTTTTTCCACAATAACTGCACCTTCAAGCCCGCAATTATCTGCAATTTGGCGTACTGGTTCTTCAATAGAACGTTTAACAATCTCCACTCCTGTTTTCTCATCTCCTGATACTTTAAGTTTATCTAAAGCTACTTGTGCCTGCAACAATGCTGTACCGCCGCCAGCTACAATACCCTCTGCAACAGCTGCACGAGTTGCATTTAAAGCATCCTCTATACGCATTTTCTTTTCTTTTAATTCCACTTCAGTAGCAGCACCAACTTTAATGACTGCAACTCCACCTGATAATTTTGCTAATCTTTCTTGTAATTTTTCTTTATCAAAATCAGATGTTGTTTCAGGTATTTGTGCACGAATTTGAGCAATACGTCCTTCAATATCTTTTTTCTTCCCCATACCTTCAACAATTGTTGTTAATTCTTTGGAAACCCTTACTTGCCCAGCTTGTCCTAAATCTTCCAAAGTCGCAGAATCCAACTTTCTGCCAACTTCCTCGCTAATAACTGTTGCCCCTGTTAAAACAGCAATATCCTGCAACATTGCCTTACGGCGATCACCAAATCCCGGTGCTTTCACCGCAACAGCTTTAAATGTACCACGTAATTTATTTACAACTAAAGTTGCCAATGCTTCACCTTCAATACCTTCAGCAATAATCAACAACTCACGACCACTTTGTACAACTTTTTCCAATACTGGCATTATATCCGAAATTACATTAATTTTGCGGTCAGTAATCAATACTAATGGATTGTTCATTACAGCTTCCATTTTATCCGCATCTGTTGCCATATATGGGCTAATATAACCACGATCAAATTGCATTCCTTCTACAGTTTCCAACATTGTTTCCATTGTTTTAGATTCTTCAACAGTAATAACTCCATCATCACCAACTTTTTCCATCGCTTCACTAATTAACCTACCAACCTCATCATCACCGGCAGAAATAGATGCTACCTGTGCCTTGGCAGTTTTCGTTTTTACAACTTTGGAGACAGATTTTAATTCTGCAACAACAGCATCTACTGCTTTTTGAATTCCTTTTTTCAAAACCATAGGATTTGCACCGGCAGCAACATTACGCATTCCTTCATGTACCATTGCTTGCGCCAATACAGTTGCAGTTGTCGTTCCATCACCTGCAACATCATTTGTTTTTGTTGCAACTTCTTTAACAAGTTGTGCACCCATATTCTCAAACGGATCTTCTAACTCAATGTCACGGGCAATAGTCACTCCATCATTAGTAATTATTGGAGCACCAAACTTTTTTTCAAGAACAACATTACGCCCCTTAGGTCCCAATGTAACTTTTACGGCATTTGCCAATGCATCAACACCACGTTCCAAACTACGACGTGCTTCTTCATTAAATTTAATTTGTTTAGCCATTATAATATCTCCTTTCTCATTTCTTCTTTGTTAATTTTTCAAATTTTCCAAGAATATCCCTTCCCGGAATTAATAAATAATCTTTACCGTCAATCTTTACTTCTGTACCAGAATACTTTGCAAATAATACCTCATCTCCAACCTTAACATCAACTTTAACCACAATCCCATTGTCTAACAAACGTCCATCACCTACAGCAACCACTTTACCTGTTTGCGGTTTCTCTTTTGAGGCAGTATCCGGCAAATAAATACCGCTTGCTGTTTTTGCTAATTGTTCGACAATTTCAACTAAAACATTGTCCGATAATGGTTTTAACATATACCATTCCTCCTTAATAAATTATATTAAAATATTTAGCACCATTTTTATGCTACGAAAAAATTATAATCAATTCAAATAAAAAGTCAAATTTCTTTAAAAAATTTGACTTTTTATTTAACATAAATTCTTCCATCATAGAAATCCATATAATCTATTTTTTGTTGATGTTGTCTGCTAATATTGTCCATCCATTTTCCTGCTTAACTTTTTTCTCTTTCATTAAATGCCCCAGTGCTCTTTTAAAAGCAGCTTTGCTTAAGCCAAACTTCATTTTAATTATTTCAGGTTGCGTTTCATCACTATATGGCATTTTACCATCCCTGTTCATTAAAAAATTCAAAATTTTAGTAGCATCAATTTCCAATGCTTTCTCTTTTTGCAAACGCATTGAAACATTAATTCTGCCATCTTCACGTATATAAGTTACCCGTGCATTAACTTCTTGTCCAAAATCTAATCTTCCTTGTGGCACCTCACTGCGATGTAAAAAAGCAATATTCCGTTTTCTTGTCAAAATAAAAAAACCTTCAGGCAAAATATTATAAATCGTACCAGTTACCAATTCTCCAACCTTAATGTTTTTTGCAGGTTTCGCTAATTTAACTATATCATCTTCCACCCGCATTGTTACTGCCTGCCTGTCAGTTTTATCCCTATAAAGTTTCACCCAAATCATTTGTCCGGGTTCAACATGACCATGCATTTCACTGTATGGCAAAAATATCCCCCGTTCTGCACCAATATCTACAAACCCACCGTCCTTTGTAATACTTAAAACCTTAACATAACCCAACTGTCCTTCTTTCATCTTTGGCAGTTTCATGCTTGCTGTTAAACGTTTTTTGGGGTCAAAATATAACCATACCTCTACTTCATCACCAATTTGTAATTCTTTATTTTGTTGTTGCTTATGTAATAAGATATCATCATTTGTATCTCCTGTACCGGCATCCAAAAATACCCCTAAATCACTTAATCTGACAACTCTTAATTTAACAACATCACCGGCCCTCATATTATTGAAATTATTATTCATTACTCTTCACCAATATAATGCTCAACTTGTGCATCACTCCACAATGCTTCCAAATCATAAAATTCACGTACTTCATCTAAAAATATATGAACAACAATATCACCATAATCTAATAACACCCATTGACTGTTATCAATACCTTCTTTATGCAAAAGTTTTATATTTTCTTCAGCCAATCTATCTTCTACATTATCACAAATTGCCTTAACTTGAGTGCTACTTGACGCACTGACTATAACAAAATAATCAGTTACAATTGTTAATTCTTCCATACACAATATACATATATTGTGTGCTTTTTTATCATCCGCAAATTTGGCAGCCTTCCATGCCAATTCCTTACTTGTCATTATTACTCTCCATTAATTTTTACTTGTTGGAATACCTAATTCAGATAAACTACGTTTAATTGATACTTCATCTGTCGACCAATAACTGACATCTCCTTCGTCCAAAACATCACCATATAATGTACCGGTTTTAAATCTTTCTTTACCAAACACTTTTACACTATTTACTGCTTTTAACATTGTTAAAGCATTCATATCTGTTTCCATACAATCTGACACGGTTTTTATCAAAGAAGGAATTTTTGCTATATTTGATACTGTAAACATTTGTTCCGCAACTGTTTTGATAAATTTTTGTTGCCTTTGAACTCGCCCTATATCTCCCAATTCATCACTACGATATCTGACATACTGCCCTGATTGTTTTCCATCTAAATGTTGGTACCCTTTTTTCAAATCAATGTGTAAATTGGCATACGGGTCATCATATTTCATATCATGTTCTACAAAAATATCAACACCGCCAATCAAATCTACAATTTCCGTAAATGCTTTCCAATCTGCCAATACATAATGTGTGATTGGCACTCCTAACAAATTCGCTACTGTTTGTTTTGCCATCATAACCCCACCAAACGCATATGCCGCATTAATTTTCTGCGGATCTCTATGACCCGGCAAAATTACCTTAGTGTCGCGGGGAATACTCAAAACAGACAAATTATCTTTTATCGGATCAAAACTTAAAAGAATCATTGCATCCGTACGTTTTGGTTCATCCCTGTCAGCTTCGCTATCTCCATAATCAACACCTAAAACTAAAACATTTATTCTTTCTTCTAAAACTGCATCAGCTAATTTCACTTCACCTTTCTTACCATCAATCATAGCCGCATTATTTACTGGATAAACAACAGCAACTTTTCCTTGATGTAAAAGCATACGACATACAAATGCTGTGCCAAAAAAGAAAATCAAAATAATTAACACCACAGAAAAAATCAATGCTATTAGTCGTCCCCAAGCAATCCTTTTTGACCTGCGAACTTTTCTCCTGCCATTATCTTTGGCGTCATTTTCGCCGCTTGATTTTGTTGTATTTTGATCTAAAGTGTTTTCTCCACTATCCGACAATCCATTCTTTCTGCCAATATCATCTGTGTTCACCTTATCAGTTTCATTTTCCCCTAAAACTGAACCTACCCGCCCAACAACATAAGTTGATGACTTTTGTTCTGTTACATTATCTTTTTTATTGTTAGTATCAATTTGCTCAGCTGATTTTAATTCTTTTTGCTCCTGTTCCACCATAGCTGCATCTTCTGCCGCTATATCTGCTGCAATTTCTTCATCAGTTTTATTACCAAAAACATTTTTCAAAACACTTAACAAACCACTTTCTGTATTATGCGCTTTTTCCTGTTCCTGTATCTCATCAGTTTTGTCCGCCACATTATCATTGTTAACGTATTCAAACACCTGTTTTTTTGCTTCCGCTTCCGCTTTCCCTTTTGCTATGGCATCTTCAATCATATCGCCCTTGCTCAAAGTTTCTGACATTAGTTTGTCGGCATCAGCAGTTGAACCATCACCATAAATGGCTGGTTGTTCTTCAATAATTCCTGAAGCCAGCTGTTCTTTTCCATTATTAAACTCTGCTTCAATACGCTGTGCCAATTCTCTTGCATTCACCTGCCGATTCATTGCCTCAACCTGTTCAGCATGACGACGATCTAACTCTTCCCGTTGAGCAACTAACCGTTTTTCCATTTCACGACGTTGAAAAGCAATCTCTTCTTCTACCGCACGACGTTTTTCTTCTATTTCTTTTTCAATTTCCAGACGTTTTTGTTCAATATCCCTTTGAATTACTTCTGAATCATTTTTTTCAAAATCCATTTTATAACTCCTTATTGATTATTAATTCGTTGTACCCGTCAATGCAATCCGGATGAATCAATAAATTATTTTTTAAAAGATACTGCACAGTATGTGCATAACATTGTTTCATTCCATTATCCAAGCTTTTTTCTGCGGCCTTACGCAATTCGTCAACCCCTTCAAAATTACGTCCAGATTCAATCATATCCGCTAAATAGACTACCTTTGCCAAATCGCTCATATTAGTTCCGCCTGTGCTATGCCTGCCAATAGCATCTAAAATTTCTTTATCCGTTACACCATAATCTTTTTCAGCATAATACACGCCTAATTTTTGATGCAACAAAATTGGCTGATGTTCTTCAATCATATCAATTTCTATTCCTAATTCTTTTGCCTTTTCTACACTTTCTGCAGTCGGCACCACACGTCCGCAGTCATGCAACAATGCAGCAACAGAAAGTTTGTCAGTTGCCATTCCATACCACGATGCCATTTCCAATGCCATCTCTAAAACGCGTACAGAATGTTCAAATCTTTCCTTTTTCAACTTGCTTTGCAGTTTTACCCGCATTTCATCTAATGTCATTTATACAAACCATGTTCCAAAATATATTTTTCTACCTTAGGCGCGACCATTCCTGTCAAAGACAACCCTTTTAACACCCTTTCTCTTACAGTAGTACTGGAAACAGCATATTCTGGAGTATGCACTACTATAATACGGTCTGCATTTTTGCCAAAATGTCTTTTTGCCAAGGCAATTTTCTCATCATAACCGGGACGGTAAACAACTACAAACTTTACCAAAGTAAATAACTCATCAATTCCGTTCCAAGTTTGCAATTCAGCCACACTGTCTGCGCCAATAATAAAAAACAAATCTTGCAAAGGATAAACCTTTTTCATCACTCGCATGGTATCAACAGTATAACTTATATTTTTTTTCTTAAATTCTACATCACTTATACTGAAATATGGCACTCCAGCTATAGCCAATTCTGTCATACGATATCTGTCAGTTGGTGAAGCAAAACTTCTACCAATTTTATGTGGTGCAATATACGCAGGAATAAAAATAACCTGTTCCAAACCAAGTTGTTCATAAACATCCCGGGCCAACATTGTATGCCCATTATGAATTGGGTCAAAACTGCCACCCAAAATGCCCAAAGGTTTCATCCGCCTCTACCC
>JAGHTS010000063.1 GCA_018065225.1 Candidatus Phascolarctobacterium caballi | reverse complement strand
AAAACTCGCTGAAGCGAGTTTTTTATAATTTTTATATTAGGAGGATTACCCCAATGAAGAAAACTTTTTTAACTGCTATTATGACAATAATATTAAGTGTTTCTGTAACTGATGTGTTGGCGGCAACCAAATATACTGCCCCAAAAGAATTGGACCAATATTTGTATGAAATGACTTATACTGATTACGATTATGCCGAATATAAATCAGCAATCGCAAATGGGTTAACGATGCCCAAGATTGGCTGTTCCGGTGTACACAACGGTAATTATTTCGGAAGAAATTTTGATTTCTTTTATAATGATTTTCCGCAATATGTAATTCATGTACCCAAAGCAAATAACCGTTATGCAAGTATGGGACTGGCATACTGCTTTGATTTTAAATTAGAAAAAGACATGACTGATAAAGATTGGCGGGTGTTACCTTGGACAATGTTGGACGGCATGAATGAAAAAGGTGTTGGTATCAGTATTAATGTTTGCCCAATTAAAGATTTGGAATATTATATCCCCGACGAAGGTACCAACCCCGGCAAAGAAGAAATAGATATTGCTGTAGTTGTACGTTATTTACTTGACCATGCAAAATCTGCCAAACACGGACTGGAACTTTTGCAAAATGTAAATATTGTTGACAGTTTTACTAAAAACCCCAATTTTGCCAACCGCGGTTTTGGCTTACATTTAATGATTTGTGATTGTAAAAATAATTATGTTGTTGAAATTGTTAATGGCAAACTGCAATATGTAAAAGATTCTGTAATGACCAATTTCTTTAACACCTTATTGCCAAAATATACCCCTCATGCTACAGGTGTGGAGCGTTATGCTGTTTTAAAAGAAAATTATGAAATTGGAGCTAAAAGTATGGACGGTATGAAAGAATTGATGAGAAAAGCAACTTTTTCTTACGCTTATAATCCCGAGTACAAACCAGTTAGATATTCCGATTTCTTTACCGGCTATAGTCCGACCCTTAAAACTGATATTACTTTGGATATGGTTACCGCAAATGAAAAATATCATACTATGGCTATGAATTATCTGAAAAACTTAAAAATTGAACGTAACAATCCTGCTATTTGGATAACAACAAGCACTTCTGTTTACGATTTGAAACATAAAAAATGGAGTCTTTTCATACAGGAGAATTACGACAAATGCTATGAATATACCTTATAAAATAATGTAACTTTATAAACAAAAAAAGGAGGTTTGATTATTATAATCAAACCTCCTTTTTAAATACATTTTATTTTTTGTTGATAGAACGGAAAAGTGAACTTACACTGCCGTCATTATAAATCGCCCTGATTGTTTCTGCCAACACTGGTGCAATAGTTAATACTTTAATCTTATCACACATTTTTTGTGGCGGAACAGGAATAGTATTTGTTACTACCAATTCCTCAATTTCACTTTCTTTAATACGGCTTACTGCCGGGTCTGTCAAAACAGGGTGGGTACAACAAGCATAAACTGCCGTTGCTCCTGCCTTTTTCAATGCCCGTGCCGCTTCACACAAAGAACCTGCTGTATCAACCATATCATCAATCAATACTGCAGTCTTGCCTTTAATATCACCAATCAAATTCATTACTTCTGCCACACCGGGTTGCGGACGGCGCTTGTCAATAATTGCCAAAGGTGCATCCAAACGTTCTGCAAAGGTGCGGGAACGTGGTACACCGCCTAAATCAGGGGAAACAATAACCAAATCTTTCAAATTTTTGGTTTTAATATAGTTAGCTAAAGTAGGTGCGCCCGGCATATGGTCAAATGGAACATCAAAAAATCCTTGAATTTGTGCTGCGTGCAAATCTACTGTTACAACCCTTGTAATACCACTGACGCTTAACAAATCTGCCATCAATTTTGCAGTAATTGGTTCACGTCCACGTGCTTTTCTGTCCTGACGGGCATATCCATAAAATGGAATGATGGCAATAATTTTATTTGCAGAAGCACGTTTAAATGCATCTGCCATAATAAGCAATTCCATTACATTATCATTCACTACAGGCCCGCAAGTAGGTTGAACAATGAAAACATCTTTACCGCGTACGGATTCATTAATCATCACTTGAATTTCACCATTGTTAAAACGGTTGATGGTGGCATCACCTAATTGTGTCCCCAAATAGGACGCAATTTCTTCCGCCAACGGACGGTTGGCATTACCGGTAAATAGTGCAAAACGTTCTTTGTCATTAAGCATTTTTCAATCCCCCAATTAAAAATTTAACATAAAATATTATACAACTTCGCAGATTGCATAACAAGTAATGAATACTACTCTTTGAAATATTTTTTCGCCCAATCGGCAATATTGGTTTGTTTTCCCCGTGCAACTGCCAAAGCCCCCTCCGGCACATCTTTGGTAATAGTACTGCCCGCACCGATAAAACAGCCCTTGCCCAATTTAACTGGTGCCACCAAATTGCTGTTGCACCCAATAAATACATCATCTTCCACAATAGTACGATGTTTGGTTTTGCCGTCATAATTCACCATAATTGACCCACAACCAACATTCACTCCACCGCCCATATCTGTATCACCGATATAACTTAAATGTGGCAGTTTGGAGCCAACACCTACTTTAGAATTTTTAACTTCTATAAAATTACCGATTTTAACTTTATTGCCAATTTCCGTATCCGGCCGCAAATGTACAAAAGGTCCCGCTGTAACATTATCCCCCACAGAACAATCGTGAGCATAAATAAATTGCAGTTGTGTGCCTGTGCCAACTTTAACATTAGTAAGACGGGCATTGGGGCCGATTTCACAATCAGACCCTATTTGGGTTTTGCCTTCCAACCAAGTAAAGGGGTGGATAATTGTGTCATTGCCGATTTGTACGTCTGCCTCTATAAAAGTGCTGGCAGGGTCCATAATTGTTACACCCTCATCCATCCATTTGTTCAAAATGCGTTGCCGTAAAACTTGCTCCGCTTCTGCTAACTGCCGGCGGGAATTAATCCCCATAACCATATCTGCATCATCTGTAGTAACTGCTCCAATTTTTTTACCTGCGTCACGTAATTTTCCCAACACATCTGTTAAATAATATTCACCTTGTGCATTATTATTGCTCAGTCCCTTCAAAACATTGAACATTTCCGGACATTCCAAACAATAAATGCCTGTGTTGATTTCTTTAACTGCTTTTTGTTCCGCCGTCGCATCTTTTTCTTCTACGATACCAACCACATCTCCAGAGGTGTCACGAATAATCCTGCCATAACCAAACGGATTATCTAAATTGGTAGTAAGCACGCTGGCACCAACTTTTGTTTGCTTATGTATCTTAATAAACTTGGCTAATTCTGCCCCATTTAATAAAGGGGTATCGCCACACAAAACTAATACCGTACCTTGAAAATTTTTTAATATCTTTTCTGTTTGCATTACGGCATGGCCTGTACCCAGTTGCGGCTCCTGTACAGCAAACTCCACCGCATCCCCGATTTGCTCACGGACTGCCTCTGCGCCATGACCAATAACCACAATTTGTTTCTCTGCTCCTGCTTCTTTAGCCGCACAGATTACATGTTCCACCATTGGTTTGCCGCCAATTTTATGTAACACCTTAGGCAATGACGATTTCATTCTTGTGCCTTTGCCCGCAGCCAAAATAATTGCTACTGTTTCCATAACCTATATCCTTTCACTTTTGATAAATATCAATTTGGTTTAATATCAATTTTCATATTTGCTTCATCAATTTTATACAAACGCAACAATGCAGTATAATCAGCAATAATTTTATCTTGAGGTTCTGCGGCTTCAATAAGAAATGCTTTACCCACAACTACCGCCCCCAGTTCTTCCACCAGTTTTACCATACCGTGAGCAGTACCGCCACCTTTCATTAAATCGTCAATTATCAAAACTCTTTCACCTGCGTGCAAAGAACGTTTTGGCATGGTCATTGTCTGAATAGTTTTTGTGGTGCCGCTGACATAATTTATATTTACTGACGAACCCTCTGTTACAGACGAACCATGTCTTGCCATTACCAAAGGAACATTAAAGGCACGTGCCACCAGTAACGCCAAAGGAATTCCCCGTGTTTCCACCGTCATAATACAATCAGGACGTAAATCATACATTTTTTTCATAAAAATTTCTCCCAAACGGGAAACGATTTGCGGGTCACACAACAAATCTGTCATGTACAACAATCCACCGGGCAAAATTCTGTCGGGAGTACTTAATTTGTGTGCCAATTCCACCAAAAATTTTTGGTCTTCCTCATCATTACTACCCGGCACAAACCGCACTCCACCTGCAGCACCTGCCAAAGTTTCAACTTTGCCTATCCCAAAAGTGTCCATGCTGTTTTTTATCGCAGACACATCTTCACTTAAAGTTGATTTGGCAATTTGAAATTTCTCACAAAAGTACCTGAATGAAAAAAGATAATGGGGATTGTCTATAAGAATTTTTGTCATGGCGATAATACGTTCAATTCTTTTTATTCTGTTCATAATTTTATCCTCTCACTATTGCTGCAAATTTATTTTTTATTCAAACTTTCCATTAATGTTTTTTCGGCATTTTCAATATGTACCCGTGCCGCATTGGCTGCCACCTCAGGGTCCCGGCTGGCAATGGCATCCAACAACGCCCTATGTTCTTGCATAGTTTCCACCAAACGCCCCGGCTGGCTCATACTGCGTCCACGCAAATTGGTTAACTGGTCACGCAGATTACTGATAATATTTACCAAACGCTCATTTCTTGCCGCCCTGTACAATACATCGTGAAATATTGAATCACAGGCAACAATTTTTTCCATATCTTTGTTTGTTGCATATTGCATGGTCAACAATAACTGACGGTTCATCTCCTCCAGTTCGTCATCATTGATACGCTCTGCCGCCAAACTGGCAGCCAACATATCCAAAGAAATCCGCACTTCATAAATTTCAGTAATATCTTTTAAGGAAATATCAGCTACATAAGCACCCCGACGCGGCATCATTGCCACAATGCCTTCCAATTCCAATTTACGGATTGCTTCCCGCACGGGAGTTCTGCTGATTCCCAATTCTTCTGCTAATTGAATTTCCATTAACCTTGCTCCTGGACGTAAAATGCCTTCGGCGATGGCTTTACGGATTGTATTGCAAACCAACTCCCGTAATGGCAAACGGCTGTTCAAATCTATTGGCTGTAAATGTCCTTGCATCTCATTTTGTCCTTTCCATAAATTTTGTAACCACAACCTGTGTATCATATTGTTTTAATGCTTCGGCAATGACTGCGGCCTTGTCAGTATTTTTACACAACGCAAACAAAGTTGGCCCGCTGCCGCTCATCATGGCAAGCTCCGCCCCTTTTTCAATGGCATTTATTTTCATTTCCTGTAATACAGGATATTTTTCAAATACTACTAATTCCAAATTATTTTGTGGTGCATCAGCCAACTTATCTTTTGGCACTTTGTCAAATTCTGTATATGCCCACTTGGTACTGATATCAATATTTTTCGGTTTTGCCAAAACAACCCAACAGGTTTCTGCGGAATGCAAAGGAGTTAGAATTTCGCCCCTGCCTGTGGCACGGGCAGTCCCGCCCTCAATCAAAAAAGGAATATCACTGCCAAGTTCTGCTCCTATTTTTTCCAAATCATGGTTGGACAACCGCAAGTCCCACAAACGGTTACACCCACGCAAAACCGCCGCCGCATCACTGCTGCCGCCTGCCAAACCTGCGGCAATAAAAATGTTTTTTTCAATAACAATTTTCAGTTGGGGACGAATATTATACCGTTCCGCCAAAAGTTTTGCCGCCCGATATGCCAAATTGGACGGATTATCCAATTCAGGGAAATTGCTTTCAATCCAAATCCCGTAATCAACAGTTTTCAGTAATGTAACCTTATCATGCAAAGCCACTGTCTGCATAAGCATATCCACTGCATGATACCCGTCCTGTCTTTTACCCGTAATGGCTAATTTTAGATTTATTTTGGCATAAGCATTTTCTGTAATCATTTTTTAATTTTAGCACAATCCCGAACATTCGGCAATTTTATTAAATGTTCTTTCGGGTTCTGTAAAACTGGTTTTTGTCACCCAAACTTGCAAAATAAAATATAATGTAGTTAAATATAGTGTTACAGGAGAAATATAGAATGAAATATATTAATAAAGATGTTATTTACAAATTAATAGTGCTGACTGTCGGCTCCTTGCTTATGGCATTGGCAACAAACTGGTTTTATGTTCCCAGCCATTTGTTAAACGGAGGCACCAGCGGTTTTGGTATGCTGATTTATTATATAACGGGCATTCCCATTGGTATTGCCACCATTGCCTGCAACATACCTATTTTTGCTTATGCCTATTTTAAAGTCAGTAAGACCTATGTAGCGTATGCCACTTTTACCATGATTATCTTTTCTGTGTTGACGGACTACTTTGCCTTTTTACAACCGCCTTTGCAGGAAATGTTGCTGAACTGTTTGGCAGGCGGTGTTTTGTGCGGTATCGGCAGCGCCTTAATCTACCGTATGGATTCTTCCAGCGGTGGCGGTGATATTATTTGTACTTTGGTCAACCGCAAATTTGCCATTCCTATGGCTACCACAGGTTTTTTGATTAACCTTGTTATTTTGATTTTGGGAAGTTTTGTCACAGGGTTGGAACCGGTTATTTATACTGCCATTGCATTTTTTGTTTCGGCAAAGGTCTGCAATGCGTTTGTGATTGGATTTGATTTTAAGAAAAACATTATGATTATCAGCGACCACGCAGACGAAATTGCTGAAGCCATTATTAAAATTGTGGGGCGGGGCGTTACCTTTTTTTATGGTGAGGGTGCATACACCCACCAACACCGCAAAGTGGTGATGTGTATTGCCCGTCTGACCCAAACCGCAGAAATACGCAGAATCGTTAAAGGGATTGACCCACAGGCGTTTATGACTATGCACGATATCAATGATGTGTATGGCAAGGGTTTCACCTTGCAAGCAGATATCCGTCCTAAAAAAGAAATCAGTCCGGGTAATAATAATGAGTAGTAATATTTGTTTCAGTACAACTGAAAACGTGGCTGTCTGCCCCATTTGTCCCCGTGCCTGCCGCTTGGCAGAAGGGCAAATCGGGAACTGCCGTTCACGTCGTAACGAAAACGGGAAAATTGTTCCTTTGGCATACAATGCCCCCTGTTCCGTTGCTCTTGACCCAATGGAAAAGAAACCCCTGTTTCACTTTTTCCCCGGTCAGGCGGTATTGTCTTTGGGTATGGCGGGATGTAACCTGCACTGCAAAAATTGCCAGAACGCATCCATTTCCCAAGTGTCGCCTTTGGATATTCCCAGTCAAAATGTCACACCGCAAATGTTGGTGGAATGGTTGCAAAAAAACAATGTGCAGGCGGTGGCGTACACCTACACCGAGCCATTGGTTTCCTATGAATATGTGTTGGATTGTGCCAAAGCCATCCACGAAGCAGGGTTCAAAAATGTGTTGGTCAGTGCAGGATATATCAACCCCAAACCCTTAGCAGAATTACTTCCTTATTTGGATGCTGCCAACATTGATTTAAAAAGTATGTCCGAAAGTAAATATTTGGAAAACTCCGGTATTCATTTGCAACCGGTACTAAATTCCTTAAAAATGTTTGCCAAAGCAAATATAGTATTGGAAGTTACAAATTTAGTTATACCTGACTTTAATGATACAGAACAAGATTTTCAGGACTGGTGCAAATTTATTGCCCAAGATTTAGGTGTTGATATACCTGTTCATTTTTCCCGTTTCTTCCCCCAGTATCAAATGACGGACAGACCGCCCACACCTGAAACAACTTTACATTTAGCTGCCAAAATAGCCAAAGAACATGGCTTAAAATATGTGTATTGCGGTAACACTGCGGAAGACGAAACTACAGTTTGCCCCCATTGTGGCACACCGCTTATCGTCCGCAAAGGTTACCAAATCACAAAAAATATTATTAAGAACGGTTGTTGTCCACAATGTGGCACAGCAATCTATGGGAGATTTTGATGCGAACACCAAAAATTGCCGGCAGTTGGTATCCCAATTCTGCCGAAGAAATTAACAAAATTATCGGGCTCACCCCCAACAAAAAATTGCCTCATCCGTCAGTTATTATGTTGCCTCATGCAGGTTATGTGTTTTCAGGTGCGATTGCGGCACGGGCACTTGCCCAAGTTCCTGCGGATGAATACGACAAGGTTATTATCCTTGCCCCCACCCACCATGTGTATATGCCAAAAACATTCAGTGTCCAACCGGCAGAAGATGTGGATACTCCCTTTGGAGTTGTAAAATTCAGCACAACACTACATGAGCAGTTATCCAAATTGCCCGGGGCAAAATTTGTTGACCAAGCACACACCCACGAACATGCTATTGATATTCAGTTGCCTTTGATAAAACACTATTTGCCAAATTGTGAGGTTGGTGCCTTGTTAGTTGGGCAATGGGATATGGCTACTGCCAATGATGCAGAATTGCTTGGCAACTTTGCCAAAGAGTTCCGCAAACTGTTGGACAACAAAACTTTGATAGTTATCAGTACTGACTTTACCCACTTTGGCAAAAATTACAGTTACACACCCTTTGCAGACAACGTGGAAACCCGTCTGCCAAAATTGGATGCAGAAATGTTTGATTTCTTTAGCCAAAATGACAACAACATTTGGGCAAGAGAATTACACAGAACAGGTGCCACCATTTGTGGGGCGTCCTGTATGCACTTGGTATTGGCGACATTGCCTGCCACAGCCCAGTTCAAAAAGATTGAATATGATACCTCTGCCACCACTACAGGCAGTTGGGACAGCGTGGTGGGTTACACCACTGCCACTATAAATGCGGACTGGCAGGAACCGTTAAAAGAATTGAAACCTGCACCTATTCCCCTTATGAACAAACTTTCTGACAAGGCAGGGGAAACCTTAACCAAAATTGCCGAATACAGTTTGCGTACTGCACTGTTCGGTAAAGATGCCGCCGGCAATTTTAGTATTGAAAAAAGCATTTATGAAGAACTGCAAAAACCTTGCGGCGCCTTTGTAACATTGAACAAACACGGGCAACTGCGTGGTTGTATAGGCGAAATTATCGCCAACCGTCCTGTGCTGAATGTGGTCTATGACAGGGCAATCAGTGCAGCCTTGCATGACACCCGTTTCAATCCTGTACGGGCAGAAGAATTTGGCAGTTTGGATATAGAAGTTTCCGTATTGTCCGTTCCCACTCCCATTGACAGTTATCATGACATTGTCATTGGCCGTGACGGGGTTATTTTGCAAAAAGACGGTCACAGTGCTGTGTTCCTGCCACAAGTGGCAACAGAGCAAGGTTGGGATATTCCCACCATGCTGACCCAGTTATCTTTAAAAGCGGGACTGCCTGCTGACGCTTGGAAAACAGGTGCCAGTTTTCAGGTCTTTCAGGCACAAATCTTCCATCAAAAGAAGGACTATTACTCTATATGAGCATTTATCATCTTTATATTATTCTTTCCGCCTGCCTGTGGGGGTCTATCGGTATCTATGTAAGATTGCTGACAGGTTCGGGACTTACTTCACAGGAAATTGTGGTATGCCGTGCCATCGGCGCCAGTATTTTGTTTTTGACGGCAATCTTGTTTATAGACAAAAACTATTTGCGGGTAAAATTAAAACACCTGTGGATTTTTTTTGCATCGGGTTGTATTTGTTTTGTAGGTTTCAGTTATTGCAATTTTGTCTGTATTGAATTAAGCAGTTTGGGGGTAGCATCCCTGTTGGAATATACTGCGCCTATTTTTGTTATGTTGCTCAGTATATTTTTTTTGCACGAACAACTTACCAAATACAAACTGTTGGCTCTGGCGACTTCTTTTTTGGGTTGTGTCTGTATCACAGGCGCATTGGAAGAAAATGTAACTGTCAATATGGCGGTCATCGGCTTTGGGCTGGCAAGCGGCATTGGTTATGCCCTGTATTCGTTCTTTTGCAAACTGGCACTTAATCATGGCTATCACCCGTTGACCGTAACTGCCTACAATTTCTTTTTCTGTACATTGGGGTCGTTTCTGCTGACATCCAATATTGCTTTTTACAAACTGACTTTTGACGGTTGGTTGGGTTTGGCTGGTTTGGTAATCTTATGTTCCTTATTTGCCAGTTTGTTGTACAACAAAGGGTTAATGGGAGTAGATGCAGGACATGCCAGTATTCTTGCCACCATAGAGCCGTTCTTTGCTTCAATGATTGGCTTTTTGTTGTATGATGAAACTTTGTCTATAACTAAACTTATAGGTATGGTACTGATATTAGGCAGTATCATTTTACTGAATATCAAGCGTTCAAAATAAGACAGAAAAACGCCCCACACAAGTGGGGCGTTTATTTCTCCCAAACAACAATCTGTTTTTGTGACAAGTTACTGGCTTTAAGTTTGTGCAAATAATAGTCACCATGTTCACGGAGCCAATCCCTGCGGGAATAATAGTTGGGCATCACCCGTAAAATTTCGTGATAAAATTTTTCCGAATGATTCATTTGCAAACGGTGGCACAACTCGTGGACAACAATGCAATCAACTACTTCGGGCGGACACAACATCAACAAGCAGTTAAAAGTCAATTTGCCTTTGGCGGTACAACTGCCATAATTGTGTACCATATTGCGGATGGCAACTTTGCTGTAAGTCACCGCCAATTTTTCCGCCCACATTGCCACCCGTGGGGGAATATCTGTCGCCGACAAGCGGAACAGGTTTTCCATTTCCTCTGCAGTAAATTTGTCGGTAACAAATTTTGCCCGTGCCGCCAACTGCTTTTCTATCCAATCTGTATGTTTGGCGGCAAACTCACGCAAGGTACGCTCGGCAATTTTTAACGGTGCCTTAATCACCACTTGCCCGTCGTCTGTAATTTTTAAGCCGTAGGTACGGCGGCGTTCCCGTATAATGGGAATAGTGTTGATGTCTATCATAATTACCTCTGTGGGCATTATACAACTTTTTTTATTTGGCTTCCAATGCCACACAAAGTTTGTTTAATGCCTGTGTCAAATCGTTCATCCGTCCTTCCATACGTACCAACAAGTAGCAGGAAATCAACATGGGGAACCCATAATTTGACGCACTTTGTAAAATCTCATTTAATTCCACTTTTCTCACCTCCCTTTTTTATTTTTGTCAAATAGTTGTTGGCAAGACGGCGGATATAGTCACCGCCCGACATATTCACCACATTGGGCAGACGCAACAAATCCCACCGCATATCGGGGTCATTGTCATTCACCCCATACCCGTCCATATCTGCAATCTCGGCATGGGTCATAACCGTGTCCTTGGTTATCGGCAACTCCGCCCCACAACAAATCAATGCCACCGCCCTTGCCATACCCTCAATTTGTGCTTGGGTAGGCGGTGAATATTTGCCAAAATTAATTGCCCCGTCACGGTCAATCTTGGCGCCACGTGCCGCCTCAACCGCAATGCCCACACTATGGCTGTTCCGCATCCAAGTATGTGCCAAAGTCATAGTCAAATCCATCATTCCCACAGGGGCATCAAACTCACCGTCTTTGCCGATACACAAATGATAGTCGTCATATACATGTCCGTACGGCCCCGCCGTCCAATGCAAATAAATTGTGTTAATTTCCCCTTTTGCCAGTTTGCCCATCTGCAAAAGTTGTTCGTCAGTCAAAACCATATTTGTATTTGATTTCATAATCATACCTCTCTTTCAAAAAATTGCCGCCCCGTAAGGGGCGGACTTGTTATTCACCGTCTTCGCTGGTCAACGGAGTGGTAGTAATTGTTTTGTAATAACAGTTACCCACACTTTCCAAATGTTTGCCTGCATTGGTAAGAATGGCATCATTGCTGATAATGTTCTGCATTGCCGCAGTCACCGTTTCCAAAGACAAATCTTCCGCCGGGTCTTTAACCACGATGGAACATTCATTGCTTTCCTCGTCAATAAATACCAACACCAAAGTAACAGTTGTACCCATTATTCCTCATCCCCTTTCTGTTGCAAATTTTTGGTGGCAGAACTGTCTGCCGCCCTGCCAACGTTTTGACGTTGGCGTTTGGGACTGACCTTTTCCTTACGGGTCACCCGTGAAGCCCGTCCCAAAATCCCCTGTTCAATCCCTGCCTTAATCACCATAGTCAGCAGGTTTTTCAAATCTTGATTCATTTCAATTACCTCCTTTCATTAATCCGCATTTGCTTCTTCGCTTTCCAACAAATTCTTTTCGGAATAAACAATCTTTAACAAATCGCTGTCCATCAAAGACCCCAAAGTTGTTGCGGTGCTGTGCATATTAGCCGCTGTAGCTTCAGGATTGATGTTTTTGTAAGTGCGGTTTTTAATTTTCGCCACACCGCTATCACTCACCCCGTTTGCCATACTCAATGTAATGGTACGGGACAATAAAGTACTGGTTACTGCCATCTTGCATTACCTCCTTTCATAAAAATTTCCCAACCCCCCGGGCGCCTCATCGGGGGCTTTCACTTTATATACAGTCGTTTTGTTGAAAAACTTGGACATAAATTTTCAAAAAAATTTAGGGGAAGCGTTTGCTCCCCCTAAACAAGCAATATTATCTGCAGAATAATATTCCTTTGACCTTTTCCTTAATACTTCGCAACTCACGAAAAACAGTTTTGGACGATACTTTCAATACCTTGGCAATCTCATCTTCCGACATCTCTTCCAAACGCATCAGCACTATCCTGAATTGCCGTTCTGTAAGAAGAGAATGTAATTCTTTTAAATAAAATTCCATATCTACATCTAAACTATAACTGTTACTTAAAGAATTGCTTTCAACATCTGTTGTTGTTTCGGTTTGTGAATGTCGGTAATTGTTTTTCATTACCTTACCCAAGCGGTTATAAACTGATTTGCAAAGGTAGTTTTCAAAAGCACTTTGCTCTGTGCCTGCAAAACTGCCCATTGCTATGGTAAAAGCGACACAACCGTCACCCACCGCATCCTCCCCAAGAAAATATTGGTACTTATGCCTGACGGTAATTTTTTCTACCAATGGGAAATAAATCTCCCCCATTTTATCCCTTGCCTTTTGGTCGCCTTTCTGTGCCGCGTTAAGTAATACGGAAAAGTTTTCAATCTGATTTACAGATTCTTTCATGATTTTTTCCTCCAAATTTTTAAAAATTTGAAGTACGTACTTCGTGAAAAAATCTGTAGCGCTACAGATATATAACGCCTAAATTGGCGGAATACCTAAATCAAAACACAAATAAAAAGCCGGGCAAATAACATCTCTGTTACTTGTCCGGCCCGTATGTCACATTTGCATCGTGCTCAGTACAAAATATAACTAACCCACTTTTTTAATTCCAATCTCGTTTTTACACTTGGGACATTTGCTGAAATAATCCGCAGTCCGCCCCGACTTAATATCCGCCTGTGTAAGTAATATCGTCTTAATCTTTTCGTCCGCATCAATAATCCGTCCGTGACAGAACGGACATTGAATATGTTTTTTCTTCATAAATGTACCTTCTTTCAATCAATCTTTCTTGACAATGCCTTTACCGTTCCAATAATCGTTACTGGCAAATCCCTGCATTCCTGCTCATTATAAAATTTTGGGGGGAATACATCCATATTATATGCCACCAGCACCATACCGTCCGTCTTGCAGTCAACCATTTTCATAGTCGCCTGATTGCCGACCCGCACCGCATAAACCCTGTTCTTTTCAACCTCGCAGTTCCCCAACTCCACCAAAACCCTGTCCCCTTCCAAATAAAACGGATACATAGAGTTTCCGTGAACATTCAGCACCATATATTCCTTGTCCAGCGACGGCTCAAAATCAAACTCCTGATAATCAACAATATTGCCCTCCGCCAAAAGCGGCTCACCTGCCGCAATACTGCCCAATACAGGATAAAGCATCTTATTAGTCCTGCCTGTCAAAAAATCAATGGTGGTGTGAAGAATCTGTGCCATCTGTTGCATCTTTTCAATGGGCGGCTCCGTCAAGCCACGTTCATAATGGTTCAATGCCCCCTGGGTAATGTTCAGCATTTTTGCCAAATCTGCCTGCGTAAGCCCCAGTTGGTTGCGCAAAAATTTTAAACGTTGCATTTCATCCCCCGCTTTCAAAAGCAAATGCTATTTTATTACAAAATGTAATAATTGTCAACGGCTATTTTTAAAATTTCTGTTTTAATCCCATAATTTTAATAAATTACATAATAAAAGTCACCCAACAGGGTGGCTTGAGGGTAAAATTATAATTCGCTTAACCTTTCTACAAAACAACCCCCGGCTTTCGCCAAGGGTCATTTTGTTAAACAATGTTTCCCTGCCGCACATTGTGAAGCGTGATTGTCTTAGCAACATTTCTTTGACGTACATTGCGAAACGCATTTGTCTAAACAGTGTTTAA